>NZ_JBSFNS010000202.1:0-7942 GCF_053587275.1 Amycolatopsis sp. NPDC003676 | reverse complement strand
CGTGAGGGGAACCCTGAGGGAATCAGATTCCCTCAGGGTTCCCCTCACGTACGGTCAGGTCAGTTTTGCAGGGCGAAGGTGACGCCGGGGGCCTTCGGGGCCTCCGGACGCGGCAGCCAGCGGTCGTCGCTCACCGGCAGTTCGCCTTCGAGCGCGGCCAGCACCAGCTCCTTCGCCAGCGGCAGGACCTCGGCGACCGGGACGTCGCGCTGCAGCTCGTACGACAGCGAGGTGACGCCCGCGTCGCGGATGCCGCACGGCACGATGTTGTCGAACGCGGCCAGGTCGGCGTTGCAGTTCAGCTCGAAGCCGTGCATCGTCACGCCGCGCTGGACGCGGATGCCGATCGCGGCGATCTTGCGCTCGATGCCGCGTTCGTCGGCCGGGATCCACACGCCGCTGCGGCCCTCGACGCGGCCGGTGCGCACGCCGAACCGGTCGCACACCGCGATCAGCGCCTCCTCGAGACGCCGCACGTAGTGCATGACGTCGATCGGGTCGGCGAGCTTCAGGATCGGGTAGCCGACCAGCTGGCCGGGGCCGTGCCAGGTGATCTTGCCGCCGCGGTCGACGTCGATCACCGGGGTGCCGTCGACCGGCCGGTCCTCGGGTTCGGTGCGCTTGCCCGCGGTGTAGACCGACGGGTGCTCCAGCAGCAGCATGGTGTCCGGCCCGGTCTCGTCCGCGCGCGCGGCGAGGATCTCTCGCTGCAGGTCCCAGGCCTCGGTGTAATCGATCGTCCCGACCTCGCGCACGACCAGGGGTTCGGTGGCGATACGACAGCTTGCGCTCGAAGAACTCACTCGTCGAGGCTACGCCTTCCACCCGCCGGGAAGGGGATCAGCCGGAGTGCGGTCGCTGACACCAGACCCACGCCGAGCACCGCGAGCACGGCCCCGACAGTGTCGGTGACCCAGTGCACGCCGAGCACGATCCGGCAGGCCGCGGCCAGCACGGTCGCGGCGGCCGAAATCCAGATCGCCCACCGCACGAACCGCGGCCGGAGCCACGCGCAAAGCAGGACCACGACCAGGCCGGTCGTCGCGACGGAAACGACGTGGCCGCTGGGATAGCTCAGATCCGGGTACACGCGCGGGCGCTGCCGCTGGAACACCGGCTTGAACGCCAGGCTGGTCAGCCGGCACAGCAGAAGCACCACGGCGAGCCGTACGCAGAGCGAGAACTGCGACCGGTCCCGCAGCACGATCGCCAGCAGCACCACGCCGACCACATACGGCAGAACCGGGCCGAAGACGTTCGTCACCACGCCCGCGATCTGGCCGGCCGGGCGAGTGTCCTGTCCTTGCAAGGCAGTGGCGACCTCGAGGTCGAGCTGCAGCGGCTGCCGGTCCACCAGGAAGCCGAGCCAGAGGAACGCGGCGAACAGCACCACCCCGGTGACGATCCACCGGACGCGCGGCATCGTCACGTCGCCGCGGCGAGCGCGCTGTCGACGGTGCGGTGCCGGAATTCGTAACCGCTCGCCTCGAGCTTCCGGGGGACCGCGCGCTGCCCGTACAACGCCATCTCTTCGGCGGCCTGGCCGAGCGCGATCTTCATCGCGATTTCCGGCACCCACCACGGCGCTGGCCGGTGCACGGCGTGGCCGAGGGCGTGGGTGAACTCGGCGTTGGTGACCGGGATCGGGCCGGTGAGATTGACCGGACCGGACAGCGTGTCGTGCTCCAGGATGTGCACGAGTGCGCCGATTTCGTCGTCCAGCGCGATCCACGGCATGTACTGGCTGCCGTCGCCGAGCCGTCCGCCGAGCGCGAAGCGGAAGAGCGGGCGCAGCACGTCGAGCAGACCGCCTTGCCGCGCGAGGACGAGACCGGTGCGGATCGAGACCACCCGCGCGTTCGCCGCCGCGACGGTCGCGGCCTCCCACTCGGTGCACATCTCGGCGAGGAAACCGTTGCCGGCCTTGGTGTTCTCATCGACCACAGTGGACCCGGAGTTGCCGTAGTAGCCCACCGCGGAAGCGTTCACCAGTACGCCGATGCCGTGTTCGGCCACCGCTTCGGCGAGCACTTCGGTCGGCTCTACGCGGCTGTCGAGCAGCTGCTGCTTGCGCATTCCGCTCCAGCGGCCGGGCAACAACGGCGCGCCGCACAGGTTCACCACCGCGTCGATGCCGTCGAACGCGCCGTCGTCGATCCGTCCCGACGGCGGGTCCCAGCCGCTCTCGTCGGCGGCCCGCGCGGTGCGCCGCACCAGCCGGCGCACTTCGTGCCCGGATTCGCGCAGCCGTCCGGTCAATGCGGTGCCGAGGAGACCGCCGGAGCCCGCGATGAGTACCCGCATGCCTCTGATCGTGTCCTATCGGCCGGGCTCGCGCACACCCGGGCGGAGCTGACCGGCGACGTCGGCCGCGGCGGTCAGCAGCACCAGTGCGGGAATCGCGGCGGTCGGCTTGAGCCGGTAGCTGCCGCGGCGGTCCTGCTCGACCAGTCCGGCGGCGGTGAGCGCCTTGAGATGGTGGTAAAGCCGTCCCGGGGAGCTGAGTTCGGCCGCTTCCTGCAGCGCGGCGCCGGTTTGCGCGCCGTCGCGGGCGAGCAGCCGGACGAGCGCGATCCGGTCGGTGTTCGCGAGCGCGGCGAGCACCTCGGCGCGCGGCCCGTCCGGCAGCGAGAGGACCGCGGGCGTGGTGAGCCGGATTTCCCAGCGCAGCTCGGGATCCGTTAATTCACCCTGATAGCCCACGATCCCCTGCGGACCGCCCGGGACGGATTCGGCGGGCCGCCCCTCCAATGCGGCCATCCGGCGTTCGAGCGCCGCGACGCGCTCGGCGAGGTCTTCGGTCATGCGGTCAGTGTCCCAGCGCGCGCTCCAGGGCTGAGAAGGTGTCCGGGAGGTACAGCGCGTCGACGCACAGCTGGATCAGCACTTGGGCGTACTGGAGATCTTCCGGGGTGCAGTTCTTCAGGAAGATCGTGCTGGTGCCGGGACGACGGTCCGGCCACAGCACGTCGAACCCGAGAACGAGGAATCCTGGAAGGTTTCCGCCCTTGTACAGCAAGGCTTTCGAGCCTGGAGGCTTCTTCGTGACGGGCACGTCGAGGAGTTGCTGGGCGAGGACGGCCGCTCGATCGCGGCTCGTGGCGATTTCGTGGTGCAGTCCGAACAACTGCGCGGCGCTGCCCTGTCCGGTCGCGGCCGACCACGCCATGATCGCTTCCGCGGAGGGCGGCTTCTCGGCGGCGCGGGGGAGTACCTGGGCCCGGAACGACGGGTCGCACGCGAACCGGTTCGAAAGCGCGTCTCCCGCTGCTCGGCGGACCTCGACCGGACTGCCCGGCGGCGGGCAGTACTCGGGGAAATACAGCAGCAGCACCTCGCCGCCGAACATCCGGACGTCCGGCATCCGCCAGCCCCCGCGGGCCGCGGCTTCCCGCAGCGCGCGGTCGCCGAGCCGGGAGCGCAGGTAGTCGGCCGCGGAGTTGTCGCTGACCAAGATCATCGTCTGCGCGATGCTCCGCAACGGCACGCGCTGATCCGGGTCTTTCGCGACGCCGTACTCGTCGCACGGGATTCCCAGGTAGGTCAACGCGTTCAGGTGGTTTCCATGGCCGACCGGGCCGTCGCCGATGTACGGATGCCGCGCGCCCCAATCGCCGACGCGCACCTGTTCGGCCGGATCGAGCTGTCCCCGCGCGACCGCGGTCGTGTAGGCGAGCAGATGTACGACCTTGATCGCGGACGCGACGGTGAGCGATCGGTCCGGGAGATGGCTGAACCGGCGGCCGGTGCCGTCGGCGAAAACCGCCGACACGTCGCCTCGGCGCGCCGCGAGCCGGGCGAACCAGCCTTCGGGAGTGGATTGGTCCGGAGGATCGGCCAGCGCCAGCGAGGGCAGGACAAAAGTGGCGGCCCCCGCTGCTGCGACCGACGTGAGCAAGCTTCGTCGAGTGAGCATGCCGGTCAGCTTACTTCGGTATTCCGGAATTCCGGATAAGCCGAAAGTCGTAAACGCGAAAGCCCCCGCACCCGGGTGGGTGCGGGGGCCTTCGGGCCGAGCGAATTACCGGATCAGAGACCCAGTTCGTCCTCGAAGTTGCCCTCTTCCAGCCGCTGCTTGATCGTGGTCAGGAAGCGGCCGGCGTCCGCGCCGTCGACCAGACGGTGGTCGTACGTCAGCGGCAGGTACGCCATCGAGCGGACCGCGATGGTGTCGTTGCCCTCGGCGTCGGCCACGACGACCGGGCGCTTCACCACGGCGCCGGTGCCGAGCATGCCCGACTGCGGCTGCACGATGATCGGCGTGTCGAACAGGGCCCCGTTGGAGCCGATGTTCGTGACGGTGAAGGTGCCGCCGATCAGCTCGTCCGGCTTGATCTTGTTGGCCCGGGCCCGCGCCGCCAGGTCGGCGATGCGGTGCGCGAGACCGGCGAGGCTCAGCTCGCCCGCGTCGTGGATCACGACCGAGAGCAGGCCGCGCTCGGTGTCCACCGCGATGCCCAGGTGCACGGCGCCGTGGTAGGTGATCTCCTTCGTGTCCTCGTTGTAGGACGCGTTGACGTTCGGGTGCTGCTTGAGCGCCTCGACCGTCGCCTTGGCGAAGAACGGCAGGAACGTGAGGTTGACGCCCTCGCGCTCCTTGAACGCCGCCTTCGCGCGCTGGCGCAGCTTGGCGATCTTGGTGACGTCCACCTCGTGCACCTGCGTGAGCTGCGCGGAAACCTGCAGCGACTCGCGGGTCTTGGTGGCGGTGATCTGCCGGATCCGGCTCGCCTTCTGCACGGTGCCGCGCAGAGCGGCGACCTCCGGCGAGACCGCGGCGGCGCGCGGCGCGGACGGAGCAGCGGCGGCGGCCGGAGCGGACGGGGCGGCAGCGGGGGCCGGAGCCGCCTTCTGCTTGGCCTCGGCCGCGGCGAGCACGTCCTGCTTGCGGATGCGGCCGCCGACTCCGCTGCCGGTCAGCGACGCGAGGTCGATGCCGTGCTCGGAGGCGAGCTTGCGCACCAGCGGCGTGACGTACGGGCCGTCCGCGGAGCCGTTGTCCGCCGGGGCCTGTGCGGCCGGAGCGGGCTTGCTTTCCTGGGCCGGAGCCGGAGCAGCAGGCGCGGGGGCCGGAGCCGCCGGGGCCGGAGCGGGCTTGCTCTCCTGCACCGGGGCCGGAGCGGGCTCGGGTTCCGGTGCCGGGGCGGGCTTGCTTTCCTGGGCGGGCGCGGCGGCCGGGGCGGCGTTCGCGTCGCCGATGACCGCGAGCACCCCGCCGACCTCGACGGTCTCGTCCTCGCCCGCGCGGATCTCCAGCACGGTGCCGGCGACCGGCGACGGGACCTCGGTGTCGACCTTGTCGGTGGAGATCTCGAGCAGCGGCTCGTCGACCTCGACGGACTCGCCGACCTGCTTCAGCCAGCGGGTGACGGTGCCCTCGGTGACGCTCTCGCCCAGCTCGGGCAGCTTCACCTCGGTGCCCGAACCGCCCGCGGCCGGAGCGGTGTCCGGCTGCGACGGAGCGGATTCGGCCGGGGCGGCCGCCGCGGCGGGAGCAGGGGCTTCCTGCTGCTGCGGGGCGGGCTCCGGCTCGGCCTGCTGGGCCGGCGCGGAGGACTCGGGCACGCCGCCGGTGCCGTCGTCGATCACCGCCAGCTCGCCGCCGACCTCGACGGTGTCGTCTTCCTTGGCGCTGATCTTCACGACCGTGCCGGCGACCGGCGACGGTACTTCGGTGTCGACCTTGTCGGTCGAGATCTCGAGCAACGGCTCGTCGACCTCGACGGTGTCGCCCTCCTGCTTCAACCACCGGGTGACGGTTCCCTCGGTGACGCTCTCGCCGAGCTCCGGCAGCGTGACGGAGTAGGCCATTGTTCGCTGGCTCCCTTGATCGCTAAGACGTGGTCTGGATTGTGCTGGTTGCGCGTCAGCTGTGCACGTGCAGCGGCTTGCCCGCGAGGGCGAGGAACGCTTCGCCGAGTGCCTCGGTCTGCGTGGGGTGCGCGTGGATCAGCGGGGCGACGTCCTCCGGGAACGCCTCCCAGCTGTAGATCAGCTGCGCTTCGCCGATCAGCTCGCCGACCCGGTCGCCGACCATGTGCACGCCGACGACGGGGCCGTCCGGCGCCTTCACCAGCTTCACGCCGCCGGAGGTCTTGAGGATCTGGCTCTTGCCGTTGCCGCCGAGGTCGTAGGTGAACGTGGTGACGTCCGAGCCGTACTTCTCCTTGGCCTGGGCCTCGGTGAGCCCGACGGACGCGACCTCGGGGTGCGAGTAGGTGACGCGCGGGATGCCGCGCTCGTCGATGGCGCGCGGGTTCAGGCCGGCGATCTCCTCGGCCACGAAGATGCCCTGCTGGAAGCCGCGGTGCGCGAGCTGAAGGCCCGGCACGATGTCGCCGACCGCGTACACGTTCGGCAGGTTGGTGCGCAGCCGGTCGTCGGTGAGCACGAAGCCGCGGTCGATCTGCACGCCCGCCTCTTCGTAGCCGTGCCCGGCCGAGTTCGGGCCGCGGCCGACGGCGACGAGCAGCAGGTCGGCTTCCAGCGTCTCGCCGGACTCCAGCGACACGCTGACGCCGTTGTCGTCCTGCTTCGCGCCGGTGAACCGGACGCCGGTCTTGAAGCCGATCTTGCGGCGGCGGAACGCGCGCTCGAGCTGCTTGGAGGCGTACTCGTCCTCGTTCGGGACCAGCCGCGGGAGCGCCTCGACCACGGTGACGTCGACCCCGAAGGAGGCCCACACGCTGGCGAACTCCACGCCGATCACGCCGCCGCCGAGCACGACGACCTTCTTCGGCACGTAGTCCAGCGTCAGCGCCTGCTCGCTCGCGATGATGCGGCCGCCGAGCTCGAGGCCGGGCAGGGTGCGCGAGTACGAACCGGTGGCGAGGATGACGTTCTTGCCGGTGTACCGGGTGCCGTCGACCTCGACGGTGGTGCCGCCGACGAACCGGCCGGTGCCCTCGACGAGGTTCACCTTGTGCGCCTTGGCCAGGCCCTGGAGGCCCTTGTACAGCCGGGAGACGATGCCGTCCTTGTACTTGTTCACCCCCGCGATGTCGATGCCCTCGAACACGGCCTTGACGCCGAAGGTCTCGGCGTCGCGGGCCTCGTCGGCGACCTCGGCGGCGTGCAGCAGGGCCTTGGTCGGGATGCAGCCCCGGTGGAGGCAGGTCCCGCCCAGCTTGTCCTTCTCGATCAGCGTGACGGAAAGGCCCAGCTCGGCCGCGCGGAAGGCCGCGGCGTAGCCGCCCGATCCGCCTCCCAGGATCACGAGGTCGGCGGAGGTGTCGCTCACTTCAATAACTCCTCGGCAGCGATAGGGGTGAAGCTTCGGTCGCCGCGGCACCCGGTATAAACGCGCGCGCGACAACAGCCATCTTGTCACTACGCCGATCGGCGTTGCGACCTAGCCGGGCCAAGGCGGCGCTGCGACACCGGCCACACGCGCCACCGGGAATAATGGAGTCCGGACTCTCACCTGAAGAAAGGTGGTCGAAGTGGGGATCTTCGACTCGTTGCGCCGCCGCGGCAGACGCGGCCCGTCCGCCGGAGCAAGCCGCTCCGGAGGCCAGGTCGATACCCGCTACCTGCAGGAATGGGCTGCCGCGCGACGCGGAGTGGAAGCCTTCGTCGAGCCGAAAACCACGGTGACCGACACCACTGTGGTGCTCGTCGCGCACGACGGCGAATGGACCCGGAGGCGGATCGGGAGTTTCGATGCCGCGCAGCGGTTCGGGCACAAGAACACGATTCCGGTGTATGAGGTGGCGCGGGTTGGTTACCCGCAGCGTATGCGGGATTACACCGAACGGCAGAAGCGTCGGCCGGGTAGTTGAGGTGGGTGCTCGGCTTTCGGTAGTCGGGGTGCTTTCTGTGGGCGGCTCGTCGCCTGGCGGCGACATTGCGCCCGTTGGTTGCGTGGGGCACCCCGAAGCCCCAGTGTGCTGACGGTTCGGGGGTGCTTGTCAAGGCGGGAAAGATGCCTTGACAAGCACCC
>NZ_JBSFNS010000201.1:0-7987 GCF_053587275.1 Amycolatopsis sp. NPDC003676 | reverse complement strand
GTTCGGCATCGCGCGCGCGGCCTGGGGCGCCTACCCCGGCCACACCCTCGCCGATATCCAGAGCGGCACAGGCGTCGTCCACAACGCGCTGCTGCTCGACGATGTCGAACGGACTGTGGTGCGGGGACCGTTCCGGCCCGCACCGCGGCTCGGCGCGGGGCCAGCGGACGTGCGAGGCCCAGCGGAACTTCTCGAACATCCAGATCAGCCGCGCGGAGATGTCCAGCTGACCGCGGCCGACGCCGTGCCGGGCTCCGGTCGGGTCGGCGTGGTGGGAGTTGTGCCAGGACTCGCCGAAGGACGCGATCGCCAGCGGCCAGAAGTTCGCCGAACGGTCGCGCGCCTCGAACGGGCGCTCGCCGATCAGGTGGCACAGCGAGTTGACCGACCACGTCACGTGGTGCAGCGCGGCGACCCGGACCAGCCCGGCCCAGAAGAACGCGGTCAGCGCGCCCCACCAGGTCATCGTGATCAGTCCGCCCAGGAGTGCGGGGCCCAGCAGGGTCGCGAGGGTCAGCACCGGGAAGAGCCGGTCGATCCGCTTCAGGTCGGCGTCGTCGAGCAGGTCCGGGGCGAAGCGGCGCGGGTTCGTCCGGTCGCGGCCGAACAGCCAGCCCATGTGCGCGTGCCAGAAGCCCTTCGCGAGCGCGGCGGGCGTGGTGCCGAAGCGCCACGGCGAATGCGGGTCGCCGTCGCGGTCGGAGTACGCGTGGTGGCGGCGGTGGTCGGCGACCCAGTCGATCACCGGTCCCTGCATGGCCATGCTGCCCGCGACGGCGAGCGCGATCCGCAGCCCGCGGCGGGCGCGGAACGCGCCGTGCGTGAAGTACCGGTGGAAGCCGACGGTGATGCCGAGGCCGCTCACGCAGTAGAACGCGGCGGCGAGACCCACGTCCAGCCAGCTGAGGCCCCAGCCCCAGGCCAGCGGCACCGCGGCGGCGACCGCGACGAGAGGGACGACGGCGAAGAGCTTCACCAGGAATGCCTCGGTGCCGGTCTTGCGGCCGGCGAGCATGGGCTGGGGCTGTTTCGGGGGACGCTGGAGGGTGCTCTGGGTGTCGATGGGTAACGCTCCTACTCGAGCTGGTCCGGCCGCCGCGCTCTGCGGGGCCGAGGCCGGTGCCGCGGCGGGTGTCCGGGGCAAGGGGGAGCCGCCGGACAGGGGATGCGCCGTGCGTTGCGAACTGGCCAGGCAGGGGAGGGCCTCAAGGCCAGTCGCGACCTGCTCTGGTCAACGGGTGATCTTCGGTCCGGGTTCCCGGGACGCGGAAGACCTTGCGCGGCCGGGTGAATTCACCGGCGCGCACCGGAACGTGAATCAGAATCGGTTGCCGTGGGCGGAAAGTCCGCTCCGGCGAGGGTCCCCCTGGTGCGGAAAGCCTTCCGCACCAGGGGAAACACCAGCGGAACTCAGATGGCGCGGACGCCGGTGGCCTGCGGGCCCTTCTGGCCCTGGCCGACCTCGAACTCCACGCGCGCGTTTTCCTCAAGGCTGCGGAACCCGTTGCCCTGGATCTCCGAGTAGTGCACGAAGACGTCGGCGCTGCCGTCGTCCGGGCTGATGAACCCGAAGCCCTTTTCGGCGTTGAACCACTTCACGGTGCCTTGCGTCATAAAAACTATCTCCATCGGACTAAACAGCAGATGCCACCTCGACACCCGGGTCTGGCAACCGACGGTGTGCCTTCCGAAAAGAGAAACACCACGCCCGCTACATCTTGCGAGCGTGGCTGCGGGACGTACCCACCGCACGAACACAAAACACGACCGCGATCAGTAAAGCACGCCGGAGCCGGTCTCACCAGGGCTGCCGCTCCGCGGGTCCACTGTGGACGCCGCGACGCGCGGAGGGGGACGGGCTCGCGGGCAGGTCGGGGGCGGGGAGTAGCGTCAGCACCGTCGAGAAGTCTCACCGTGTGCCGGCGCTCGAGCCGGCGCCGTCCCCGGCGGACCCGCCCGCGCGGTGCCCGCCGGTGGCCCCTTCCACCTCGACGAGGAGCGACATGCGCTCGGAACGACGTCCGCTGTCCGCCGAAACCAGTGAATTCGCCCGTGCCCGGGTCTCCGCCGAACAAGACCTGCGCGTGCAGCAGGAACACGCGCCCGCACCGTCGCCGAACACGCGCACGACGTCGACGACCTGCGAGGATTGCTCGACATGCTCGGCTTGGAGGCGGGCGCCCGAGTCTGACCTTCCCCAGCCGCCGAAACCTTGTGTGCAGGTCGTGAGGGGAACCCTGAGGGAGTCAGATTCCCTCAGGGTTCCCCTCACGGACTACCCGAGCCAGGCGGCTGAGTCCGGTGCGAGCCTGCCGTCGATCAGCGGGCTGCTGGTCAGCAGCACTTCGCCTGGTGGCAGGGCGATCGAGCTGGCCGAGGTGTTCAGCGCGCAGATCAGCCCGCCCCGGCCGCGGCGGAACGCGAAGCAACCAGCAGGCGCGCCGTACCACTGAAGCTCGTCCCCACCGCGGAAAGCCGGATGGTGTTTCCGCAGCTCAACCGCGCGGCGGTACAGCGACAGCGTCGATTCCGGGTCTTCGAGCTGCCGTTCCACCGTCAGCGGAGCCCAGTCCGCGGGCATCGGCAGCCAGGTCTGCGCGGTGCGCGAAAACCCGTACGGCGGGAGCGTGCCCTCCCAAGGCAGCGGCACGCGCTCGCCGTCGCGGCTGAACTCCGGGCCCTGGGAGCGGGCGCGCGGGTCGGTCATCGCTTCCAGCGGCAGGTCGGCGTTCGGCAGGCCCAGCTCTTCGCCCTGGTACAGGTAGACCGCGCCGGGCAGGGCGAGTTCCACCAGCGCCATCGCGCGCGCCCGGCGGACCCCGGCCGCGCCGCCGCCGTAGCGGCTCGCGGCGCGCCAGACGTCGTGGTTGGACAGCGTCCAGGTCGCGGGAGCGCCCGCCGCGCGCGGCACCGCCAGCGAGCGCTCGATCGACGTGCGCATCGCGTCCGCGTCGAAATGCGTGAGCACCAGGCGGAAGTTGAACGCCAGATGAAGTTCGTCCGGCCGCAGGTAGCGCGCCAGCCGTTCCTCGTCCTGCACCCAGATCTCGCCGACGGCCATCGCGTCCGGGTACTCGTCGAGCACCTTGCGGATCAGCTGGTGCACCTCGTGCACGCCGTCGTCGTCGAAGCGCGGATCGCCGAGCGCGCCGCCGCCGTGCGCGGGCGTGTCCGGGTCCATGTCGGGCAGCCCGGCCGGCTTGGCCATCCCGTGCGCGACGTCGATCCGGAACCCGTCGACGCCCCGGTCGAGCCAAAACCGCAGGGTGCGCTCCAGATCGGCGCGGACGTCCGGATTGGCCCAGTTCAGATCCGGCTGCTGCGGCGCGAACAGGTGCAGGTACCACTGCCCGTCCGGCACCCGCGTCCACGCCGGCCCGCCGAACACGCTGACCCAGTTGTTGGGCGGTTCGGCTCCGCCGGGACCGCGGCCGTCGCGGAAGTGGTAGCGCTCCCGCTCCGGGCTGCCCGGCCCGGCGGCCAGCGCGGACTTGAACCACGCGTGCTGGTTGCTCGTGTGGTTGGGCACCACGTCCACGGTGACCCGGATGCCGCGCCGGTGCGCCTCGGTGAGCAGCACGTCGAAGTCGCCGAGGGTGCCGAACATCGGGTCGACGCCGCGCGGGTCCGCCACGTCGTAGCCGTGGTCGGCCATCGGCGACGGGTAGAACGGCGTCAGCCACAGGGCGTCGACGCCCAGCAGTTCCAGGTAGCCGAGCTTGCTGCGGATGCCCTCGAGATCCCCGATGCCGTCCTCGCCCGAATCGGCGAACGACCGCACGTAGATCTCGTAGAACACCGCGTCCGACCACCACGACGGCCGCGGAAGGCGGTCCGGCCGCCTGCCCGCGACCTTGCGTCTCATCAGACGAAGCTGTTCATCATGCTGTGCGCGGCCATTTCCAGGTACGCCCACAGCTGGCTGAGGTACGGCTCGGGGAGGTTCTCCTCGTCGATGGCGATCCGGATGCAGCGCAGCCACGCGTCGCGTTCGATCGGGCCGATCTTGAACGGCGCGTGCCGCATCCGCAGCCGGGGGTGGCCGCGCTGGTCGGAGTAGGTGTGCGGACCGCCCCAGTACTGGATGAGGAACAGCCGGAACCGCTCCTCCGCCGGGCCGAGGTCCTCTTCCGGGTAGAGCGGGCGCAGCACCTCGTCGCGGGCCACTTCCTCGTAGAACCGCTTGATGATCCGGCGGAAGGTCGGTTCGCCGCCCACCGCCTCGTACAGGTTCGCCGGTTCCGGCTCGCTCACAGACACACCTCCATCTTGCCCTGCCTCAGCTGCGCTGCGCGCCCGACTGCTTGTCCTGCATGGACGACAGCAACCGGCCGAGCGGCGGTTCGAAACCGGCCTCTTCGAGCGCGCCGAGCAGCTGCCCGCGCAGCTTCCGCTGCACCGCCCACTGCTTGCCCGGTCGCACCTTGACCGTCAGGCGCAACAGGATTCCCTCCGGTGTGACCTGTTCGACGCCGAGCAGCTCCGGCGGCTCCAGCACGTTGGCCGAAAGCGCGTCCGATTCGACCGCCTTCGTGGCCGCGCCGCTGAGCACCTCGGTCGCCTTGTCGACGTCCGCGGAGTAGCTCAGCGGGACGTCCACCACGGCGTAGGCGAAGCCCTGGCTGGAGTTGCCGACGCGCAGCACCTCGCCGTTGCGGACGTACCAGACGGTGCCCTTCAGGTCGCGCAGCGTGGTGATGCGCAGGCCGACCGCCTCGACGGTGCCGGTCGCTTCGCCGATGTCCACGACGTCGCCGACGCCGTACTGGTCCTCGATCATCATGAACATCCCGGAAAGGAAGTCCTTGACCAGGTTCTGCGCGCCGAATCCGAGCGCGACGCCGACGATGCCGGCGGACGCGATGATCGGAGCCAGGTCGATGCCCAGCTCGCCCAGCACGAGGATGAACGCGAGACCGTAGATCAGGAACGTGGAACCGGACTTCAGCACCGAGCCGATCGTCTTCGCGCGCTGCCTGCGGCGCTCGGTCACCGCGGTGCCGAGCATGTCCGGCGCGCGTTCGCGAAGCGGTCTCAACAGCGCCGGGATCTTGCCGCCGCTGCCCGAGGCCGGAAGCGTGGTGACCCGTTCGATCAGCCGCTTGGTGAGAAATCGCACCAGGAAGGCGACGACCAGGATCAGGACGATCTTCAGCGGCTTCGTGAGGAGCCAGCCCGCCGACGCGGCGAGCCACTCGTTGTGCGTGACCGAATAGACCTGGGCACACCACGTCCCGGTCTCGGAGATGCAGGCGGGCGGAGCGCTGAGCACGGCATTCACTGGCGGAGATTGTCCCTTCTCGTTTCTTCGCCCCGGCGGCGCGCAGGCGGCCGCGGGGTGGCCGCCGGGTCGCGGGTATGTGACACGTCACAGAACACGCGTGCGCCGGGGCCCTGATGTGTGGTCGACTATGCCTGCACCGGTGGAGGTGGTCGAGTGCCAGACCGACAACCCGTCCCCCTCGGCGGCGCCGGCCAAGCCATGGCCGAGCTGCCGCCGGAGGCGATCCTGCGTGCCTGCCCGGGAGGGTCCGCATCCGGCGGCTCCGTCCCGTCCGGGCCGGGGACCCGTCCAGGGGGAGCATCCCGTCCGCCCGGACAGCGTAGAGCCCGCGATCCGGTCGCCCCGGCATGGGGGCGGCGCCGGGTCCTCCTGCTCAACGCCACTTTCGAGCCGCTGACCGCGGTGCCCATGCGGCGCGCGGTGGTGCTCGTCATGTGCGGCAAGGCGGAGGTCGTCCACGGCGATCCGGGCGGCGTCGAACTGCACGCCGCGACGGTGTCGCTGCCCGTTCCTTCGGTGATCCGGCTCAGCACGTACGTGCGGGTGCCCTACCGGGCGCAAGTACCGCTCACCCGGGCCGGGCTGATGCACCGGGACCGGCACCGCTGCGCCTACTGCGGCGGCCGGGCCGAGACGATCGACCACGTCGTTCCGCGCAGCAAGGGCGGTCCGCACAGCTGGACCAACTGCGTCGCCTGCTGCGCGAAGTGCAACCACCGCAAGGCGGATCGGCTGCTGTCGGAGATCGGCTGGCGGCTGCGCGTGGTGCCGCGCGCTCCGCACGGTCCGCACTGGCGGCTCCTGGCGCATTCCAAAGAGGCCGATCCGCTGTGGCGGCCGTATCTCGGGTCGGCGGCCTAGGCTCCCGGACCTGGACACGTCGGCGCCCCGGCTGCCTGTGCGGCGGCCGGGGCGAGCCGATGGATCGTGCTCGACGTCTGGTGTCCGGTGCTGGGCGGTGCTGGCTGCGCCGGTTGCGCTCAGGCGGCGAGGCTGTAGTCGGCCTGGCAGGTGACGCGGGTGCCCATCGTGACCCGGGTGCCGCGCGTGACACAAGTACCGCGGGTGACCCGGGTGCCCATCGTGACGCGGGTTCCGGCGGTGACCCGGGTTCCGCGCGTGACGCGCGTGCCCATCGTGACCCGCGTGCCGCAGGTGACGCGGGTTCCCCGGGTGACGCGGGTCCCGCGGGTGACGCGGGTGCCCATCGTGACTCGAGTTCCCATGGTGACCCGGGTACCCATTGTCACGCGAGTGCCCGCGGTGACCCGGGTTCCGCGGGTGACCCGAGTGCCCCGCGTAACCCTGGTGCCGGACGTGACCCGCGTTCCGGGCACGAATCCGGTCTCGCTGGGTGACGAAATGGTCTCGGTGATCGCCTGAGCGGGGGGCTGGACGCTCTGCATGAGGTGTCCTCCTGGGACCGGTGCGTGACGGGCTGGGGCGGGGGAGCCGGGCGCAAGGCCCGTACAGGTGAAAAAGCTACGAGGATTTCAAGGTTCCGACAAGCCGGTATCGCCCGGTACGGCCGCCTGTACGGCGAGTTGCCATCTTTCGGCCCGCAGTCCTTCGCCCCAACGTTCCAGCGGCGGCGGGCCAAGCGGCGGACGGCGCCTCAGCGACGACGAACGGTCACGCCCGCTCGCGGTGTCGCGCGGTGGCTCCGGAAGGCATCCGATACGCTCACCGGCGTGAACGTTGTCGAGACGATCCTGGTCTACGCGGTCATCCCCGGGGCCATTTACTTCGTGGTCGGCGCCGCGACCTTGCGGAAGAAGTTCTCGGGGACGCCGCGGTACCGGCCGGGGCAGCCGTGGGAATACCCCGCGATGTGGTGGACCGCCAACCCGGACGGCGTAGGAGCCGGCCACGGCCCGGCGGTTGACGTGAATGCGGCGCCCGCGGGCGCTTCGACGGCCGCAGGAGGCGCTCGTGGCAAGTGGTGAAGTGACCCAGACCGCGGTCGCGGAGAAAGACCTGGCCTTCGGCGAGGTCATCACCAACAGCGGCCGCTTGTCCGCGGCGAAGATGTACGAGCCCGCGGCCCCGACGAGCCCGTTCACGGTGCAGCAGCTCGCGCGCCTGGACGAGGCCCTGACCTTCGCGACCCGCGAAACCGGCCTCGGCTTCAGCATCTACCTCGGCGACCTCGGCGAAGACACCCGCGCCGGCGCGGAAAAGCTGCACGCCGCCACCGACGACCCCTCGAACGCCGTGCTGCTCGGCGTTTCGCCCGCCCAGCGCGCGATCGAGATCGTCACCGGCGAACGCGCCCACTCGCGCCTGCCCGACCGGGGCGCGAACCTGGCCGTGGCGAGCATGGTGGCCTCCTTCAAGGAAGGCGACCTCACCGGCGGCCTGGTCAACGCCCTGCGCATGCTGAGCGACCAAGCGGGCCCCGCCCCGAAGCACTAACCCCCGCACAACCTTTCGAGAGCCGTCCCGCCATCGCGCGGGGCGGCTCTTTCTACGTTCTGGCCCCGGCCCAAGTCCGTGAGGGCCACCCTCACTGACTCTGATTCCCTCAGGGTTCCCCTCATAACCCGCGGAGTTCCGTGAGGGGCTCCTTCACGGAATTAGATTCCCTCAGGGAGCCCTTCACAGACCATCCGCCCAGCGCGCGCCGGGATGCGCCCCAATGTGGCGTTCGGGGGCGGGGGCGTGCCCGCCCCCCCACAATTGTGGGGGGAGGGTGGCCCTCGG
>NZ_JBSFNS010000200.1:0-8178 GCF_053587275.1 Amycolatopsis sp. NPDC003676 | reverse complement strand
GTCAAGGCATCTTTCCCGCCTTGACAAGCCACCCCAGACCGTCAGCACAATCAAGCTTCGGGGTGCCCCACCGCACCTCTCTTTTCCGCGGCGAAGCCCGCGGTGCTACTTCCCCTGAAAGTTAGGCTTCCTCTTCCCCACGAAGGCTTCAACCGCCTCCGAATGATCCGCAGTAGCCCCAAGAGCAGTCTGCGCGGCATCCTCAGCCGCCAACGCCTCCTCCAACGAAGACTCCGCCGCCACCCCCAACACGCTCTTGATCTTCGCGTAAGCCACAGTCGGCCCCCCGGCCAACTTCGCCGCCACCTTCTGCGCCCGAGCCGCGAGCTCCTCGTCCGGCACAACCTCCCCCACCAGCCCGATCCGCAGAGCCTCAGCCGAGTCCACAGTCCGAGCCATCAACATCAACTCAGCAGCCCGCCCGTACCCAATGAGCCGCTGCAACGTCCAAGACGCTCCCGAATCCGGCCCCAACCCGACATTCGCGAACGCCATCAAGAACGACGACGACTCAGCCGCGATCCGCAGATCACTCGCATAAGCGAACGCCGCCCCAGCCCCAGCAGCAGTGCCGTTCACCGCCGCGATGACCGGCTTCGGCATCCCGGTGATGGCCTTGACGATCGGGTTGTAGTGGTCGCTGACCGTGTGCAGCGGGGCCGGGTCGTTCGCCTGCAGCAGGCCGACGTGCTCCTTGAGGTCCTGTCCGGCGCAGAACGCCTTGCCGGTCCCGGTCAGCACGACGGCGCGGACGTCCGGGTCCTCGGCGGCCGCGCGCAGCTCGGCGATCAGGCGCTCCTTGAGCTCGACGGTCAGCGAGTTGTACGCCTCCGGCCGGTTCAGGGTCAGGGTGCGCACGCCGTCGGCGTCGGCGGTCAACAGGACGTCGGATGTGGTCACGAAATGCTCCTCTGAAGCGGCGGCTCGGGTTCTCGGGACTGAGTCTCGCACCCTCGGCGGGCGGCATACCAGCACCGATGCGGCGGCAAATGATCGGTCCGCGTTCGCGCCCGGGCGCTGATGAGGGACAATGGGGGACGAGACCCGGCTGGCATGGGAGTGCGCGACCCGGGCGCGCCGGTTGAGACGGAGGGAGCACGCTATGGCGGCCATGAAGCCCCGGACCGGAGATGGTCCCCTCGAAGTGACCAAGGAGGGGCGGGGCCTCGTCATGCGGGTGCCACTGGAGGGTGGCGGCCGGCTGGTCGTCGAGCTCTCCGCGGAGGAAGCGAAGGACCTCGGCGCTGCGCTGCAGGAGGTCACTGGCTGACCTGCGCTCTCCCCGCTCTGTCCACTGTGCACCCCGGTCTCCTCTTGGAGGCCGGGGTCGGTTCGTCTGCGCCCTAAGGTTGCTCGCTGTGCGTAACTCGCTACCACCCGTTCCCACGAAGCTGCCCGAAATCGAGGTCGTCGCCGCGACGCGCCGCGGAGTCCCGCGAGCAGTGCTGGTCGCGCCGGCCGAGGCGGAGGAAGGCGCAGCGTACGGGTCGAGCGGACGCACCGCCGAAGTGCGCGACGTGCCCGAAGACGGCGACGGTCCGCGCTGGGTCGCCGGTATCGGCGAAGGCGCGCCGAAGGACTTTCGCCGGACCGGTGCCGCGTTGGCGCGCGCGATGCGCGAAGCGGCCGAGAACCGTCCCATCCGGACAGTCCAGGTCGTACTGCCCGAAGACGCGACAGCGGAGCACGCCGCCGAATTCGCGGTTGGACTGTCGCTGGGCGGCTACCGGTTCGTGGTCACCACGACAGAGCCGAAGCCTCCCGTGCCCGCCGTACGTCTCGTTGTCGCGCACGAGCACGCTGTGCCCGCGTACGCGGCGGCAGTCGCGCGCGTACGCGTTCTCGCGGCGGCCGCTGCCTTTACGCGTGATCTCGCAAACACGCCGTCGAACATCAAGAACCCGGCATGGCTGGCGAACACCGCGGCGAAGGTGCTGGGCGGCACCGTCGACGTGACTGTGCGAGACGAGAAGTGGCTCGCCGACAAGGGGTTCGGCGGAGTTCTGGCGGTCGGCGGCGGTTCGGTTTCGCCGCCGCGCCTGATCGAAATGACGCACCGTCCGCGCGGCGCGACGAAGCACCTGCTGTTCGTGGGCAAGGGGATCACCTTCGACACCGGCGGCATTTCGCTGAAGCCGGCCGACGGCATGCACCTGATGCGCACCGACATGGCGGGCGGCGCGGCCGTGATCGCCGCGATGCGCGCGATCGCCGAGCTGAAGCTGCCGGTACGCGTCACCGCGCTGGTGCCCGCGGCGGAAAACCACGTCTCCGGCGGCTCGTACCGCCCCGGCGACATCGTGCGGCACTACGGCGGCCAGACCACCGAGGTCGGCAACACCGACGCCGAGGGCCGGATGGTGATGGCCGACGCGCTCGCCTACGGGATCGCGCAGTTCAAGCCCGACCTGATCGTCGATGCGGCCACGCTGACCGGCGCGATGAAGGTGTCGCTGGGCGTGCGCACCGGCGGTTTCTTCTCCACCGACGACGACCTCGCCGCGCGAGTGGTCGAGGCCGGTGCCCGCGCTGGTGAGGCGTGGTGGCGGATGCCGCTGGTCGAGGACTACGCGACCGGGATCGAAGGCGAGCTAGGCGACGTCCGGCAGGCCCCCGGCGGCCCCGGCGGAATCATGGCGGCGCTGTTCCTGCGCGAGTTCACGGCGGGGCTGCCGTGGGCGCATCTGGACATCGCGGGCCCGGCGCGCGCGGACAAGCCGTACGACGACGTGGTGCCTGGCGCGTCGGGGTTCGCTGCCCGGACGTTGGTGGAGTTCGCGGCCTCGTACGAGAGTTGATCCGGAGCTGCGGATCGGTTTCTCGGCCGGGCCGACGGTTCTGCCGCGGCAGTGCGAGGCTAGTTCTTCCCCGCCAACTCTTCCTCCCGGCGGGTAAGCACGGTCGGCTCCCCATCGGTGATCGCCACCGTGTGCTCCGAGTGCGCGGTGCGCGAGCCGTCGGCCGAGCGGATGGTCCAGCCGTCCGGGTCGTAGACGATCTTGTCCGTCGTGCGCGCCAGCCACGGTTCCAGCGCGAGCGTCAGGCCCGGGCGGAGTTTCATGCCCCGGCCTGCCTTGCCGCGGTTGGACACGTGCGGCTCGCCGTGCATGGTGCGGCCGATGCCGTGCCCGCCGAACTCGGTGTTGACCGGGTAGCCGTAGCCGGTCGCGACTGCCTCGATCGCGGCCGAGATGTCGCCGAGCCGGTTGCCCGCGCGGGACACCTTGATCGCGGCTTCCAGCGCCTCCTCGGTGGCCCGGATGATCCGCTGGTCCTCCTCGGCGGGCGTGCCGACGATGACCGTGCGCGCCGAGTCCGCAGCCCAGCCGTCGATGGTGACCGCGATGTCCGCGGTGAGCACGTCGCCGTCGCGGAGGGTGTAGTCGTGCGGCAGGCCGTGCAGGACGGCGTCGTTGACCGAGAGGCAGATGACGTTGCGGAACGGGCCTTCGCCGAACGACGGCGCGTAGTCCCAGTAGCACGAGACGGCCCCGCGCCGCTTGATCATGCCGCGCACGTGGTGCTCCAGGTCCAGCAGGTTCACGCCGACGTCGGCGAGCTTGCCGACCTCGGTCAGCACCTCGGCGATGAACCGCCCGGTCACGTGCATGCGGTCGATCTCCGCAGGCGTCTTCAGCTCGATCACGACTACCTCGCGTCCTCAGGTTCCGGTATTTCTATACCGGAAACGGTAGCACGGTGCCGGGATACAAATACCAGCCTGGCCGTTAGTCCGTCATGCCGAGCACGTGGTCCCGGAACGCTTGAACGGCGGGCGAAAGCGGCTCCCCGGCACGCCAGGCGAGCCCGATCGTCCGGTGGACCGGCGGATGCAGCGGCACCTCCGCGACGCCGGCCGGGGAGCCGGGTTCGAAGCGCGGCAGAAGCGCGACGCCGAGGCCGGCGCCGACGAGTCCGCGGACGGTGTCGGATTCCTGGCCCTCGAACGCGACCTTCGGCGTGAAACCGGCGGCGGCGCAGAGGTCGTCGGTGATCCGTCGCAGGCCGTAGCCGGGTTCGAGGAGCACGAACGGCTCGTCGGCCAGCTCCGCCACTCGAACGCTGCGTCGTCCGGCCAGTCGATGTCCGGCGGGCACCGAGAGGTGGATCGGCTGCCGGTCGAGGACGACCGTCTCCAGCCGCTCGTCCTCGACGACCGGGGCGAGCAGGGCGAGGTCGAGTTCGCCGGACACGAGCCGGTCGACCATGTCCTGCAACGATCCCTGCACGAGGGAGAACCGGGCGGTCGGGGCCTGTTCGCGGTACGCGCGCAGCAAGCCCGGCACCAGCGACCGGCCGAGCAGGTGCAGAAAGCCGAGCACGACGCGGCCGCTCGCCGGTTCGATCTCCTCGCGGGCGAGGCGGACCCCGGCGTCGACCACGGGCAGCGCGCGTTCCGCAGCGTCGGCGAGGAGTTCGGCGGCACGGGTGAGCCGGACGCCTCGGCCGTCGGGCACGGTCAGCGGTGCGCCGAGGGCCTGTCCCAGTGCGGCTAGCCGCCTGCTGACTGTGGGTTGCGGCACTCCGAGGATCTCGGCCGTGCGGGTGACGTTTCCAGTGCTCCGCAGCGTGGCCAGCAGAGACAGGTGCGGGACGAGCTGCGCGGTGAGGCTCTCATTCGGCACGGTATGAATGATGGCAGATCAACGTATTAGACGTATTGATTAGCCAAGCTTACTTTCAAGGTCATGCTCTCCTCCGCCCGCCGGGTCAAGGTCGCGGTCGCCGCCGCGGGCTTCACGTCGTTCGCCCTGCTCTACGCGCCGCAAGCGGTCCTGCCGCAGCTGGCCGGGCAATACCACCTCGATCCCGGCGGCGCGGCGCTCGCGGTGAGCGTGGCGACCGGTGCGCTGGCGATTTCCGTGCTGCCCATCGCCGCGTTGTCCGAGGTGGTCGGGCGGCGGCCGGTGATCATCGCGTCCGTCGTGATTTCGTCGGTGCTCGGGCTCTTGCTGCCGCTGGTGCCGGACTACTCGCTGCTGCTCGTGCTGCGCGCGGTGCAGGGCGTCGCGATCGCCGGATTCCCCGGCGTGGCCACGGCTTATCTCGTGGAACGACTCGGGAAGACCGGCGTCGCGGCCGCGGTCGGGGCGATGATCGCGGGCAACACCATCGGCGGCATGACCGGACGGCTGGCCACCGGGTTCACCGCCGGTCCGTTCGGCTGGCGCGGCGCGCTGTACGTGGTGGCCGGGATTTCGCTGGTCTGCGCGGTCGTGACGGTGGTGATGCTGCCGCCTTCGCCGGTCAAGACGGGGGAGCGGCAAGGCCTGCGCGACATCGGCGTCGGCCTGCTTACCGCGGTGCGGCGGCCGGTTTTGCTCGCGCAGTACGCGGTCGCACTGCTGGCCATGGGGTCGTTCGTCGCGCTGTACAACGCGGCCGGGTTCCGGCTGACCGGCGCGCCGCTGAACCTGTCGCCGGCGATCGCGTCGCTGGTGTTCGTGTCGTACGCGCTGGGCTCGGTTTCCTCGGCCACGGCCAACCGGCTGTCCGCGCGGATCGGACGGCGGCAGGCGCTGGTCGGGATGCTGCTGCTGACCGCGGTCGGCGCGTTGCTGACGATTCCGGATTCGCTGCCGTTGATCGTCGTCGGCTTTCTCGTGCTGACGACGGCGTTCTTCGCCGCGCATTCGATCGCGAACAGTTGGGCCGCGGCCGAGGCCCCGGAGAACGCGCGTGGCCAGGTCGGCGGGCTGTACATGCTCATGTACTACCTGGGCAGCAGCATCGGCGGCGGGGTCGGCAGTGTCGTCTACGGGCGGGCTGGGTGGGATTGGCTGATCGTGGCTGTGGTCGTGTGGCTGGGGCTGGCCGTGGCTGCGGTGCAGGTGGGCACGCGGGTGCGGCGACAGGAGCGGGTGCTGGTGGGGTCGTGAGTGCTAATCGCGGTTCTAACCGTGATTGCCACTCACGAGCACGCCGTGGCCACCAGCAGTCCGCCGCCGACCGGCAGCAGCGCCGGGATCAGCCGGTCGTCCTCGCGGACCGCTCGCGCGACTTCGCGCAACGCCATCGTCTCGGGGTCGCGCCGGGCCGGGTCGGTGAGCCTGCCGCCCGCCAGGACCTGGTGGAACACGATCACCCCGCCGCGGCGCAGCAGCGCGACGCCCTGCTCGTAGTAGCCGGGGTACTCGATCCGCGCGGCGTCGACGAACACCAGGTCGTAGCCGCCGGGGGTGAGCCGCGGGAGCACGTCCAGCGCGCGGCCGACGATGAGCCGCATCCGGCCCGGCGGGTAGCCGGCTTCGAGGAAGGTCTTGCGCGCCGCCCGCTGGTACTCCGGTTCGATGTCGATCGAGGTCAGCACGCCGTCGGCGGCCATCCCGCGCAGCAGGTACAGCCCGCTCACGCCGGATCCGGTGCCGACCTCCACGACCGCCCGCGCGGCGACCGTCGCGGCGAGAAAACGCAGCGTCGTGCCTGCTCCGGGGGCCAGCGGGGCGCAACCGAGGTCGACCGCGCGCAGCCGCGCCGCGGCCAGCACGTCGTCGTCGGGCAGGTACCCGTCGACCTGCTCGGCGCCGACCGCCCCGGTCTCGGCCGCCGCCTCTGTCCCCGAACTCACGCGCGAAGGTTAGCGCTGGTTGTCGATAAATCAGCGAAGGCTCCCTGGTAAGCGCCTTCCGGCCCCGGGAAAGCCCGCGAAAACCCTGGAAAGGCCAACTTCTCAGGCTGCTCTCAGACCGGTCTCATGAGTTCCATAAGGAAGCCGGACAGACTGAGTCTCAACCACACGGGAACACCGTGTGCCCGGCCCGCGTTGGCAGAGGTGAAGAGGAGTTGACCCAGATGGAGGTGCCTGCTCCCCTGATGCAGAACGCCGAACTGCCGGAGGCCGCTCCGGTGACCGTGGACGCAGCCGAGGCGGCCTGGACGCCGCCCTCGTGGGACGAGGTCGTGCGCGAACACGCCGACCGCGTGTACCGGCTCGCCTACCGCCTCACCGGCAACACGCACGACGCCGAGGACCTGACCCAGGAGACGTTCATCCGCGTCTTCCGGTCGCTCGCGTCCTACAAGCCCGGCACCTTCGAGGGCTGGCTGCACCGGATCACCACGAACCTGTTCCTCGACATGGCGCGCCGCCGCTCGCGCGTGCGCATGGAGGGACTGCCCGAGGACACCGACCGGATCGTCGGCGACGACCCGAGCCCGGAGCAGCACTACAGCGACACCCACCTGGACCCAGACCTGCAGGAGGCGCTCGACGAGCTGCCCCCGGAGTTCCGGGCCGCGGTCGTGCTGTGCGACGTGGAAGGACTGTCGTACGAGGAGATCGGCGCGACGCTGGGCGTCAAGCTCGGCACCGTGCGCAGCCGCATCCACCGCGGCCGCTCGGCGCTGCGCGCGTCGCTCGAGCGCCGTCGCGCGACCCGGGAGGAATCTGCGAAGGTGTCCGTATGACCGGCTGGCGTTTCGCCGAATCCCACCTCATGCCCGACGCGGTAGTCGCACTGGTCGACGGCGAGCTGACGCCCGTCGCCCACGACCGGGCGCTGGCGCACGTCGCGCGCTGCCCGGACTGCGCGGCCGAGGTGACCTCGCAGCGGCAGGCTGTCGCCGCGGTGAAGGACGCGGGTGCGCCGTCGATGTCGGCGGGTTTCCTGGCCAGTCTCCGGTCGATTCCGGAGCACACTGATTTGCCTGGTGCGCCGGACAATCTCGCGGTCACTGCCGATGGCCAGCTGGTGGCTATCCAGCGGCCGGAACGGGTGGCCGGGTTGCGGGACGCCGGGGTGCTCGGGGGTGCCGCGCCGTTGGGAACAACCGCGCCGCTCGGGCAGTCGGCGAACGTGCTCGGTGGCGGTCGGTTCGCTTTCAGCCGGAAACGGGCGGCGCAAGGGGCCGGGGTCGTGGTGTCCGGGCTCGTGCTGAGCGCGCTCGCGCTCGTCGGGACTTCGGCGGATAGCGGGGAAGGGTCGACTGGGACTGGGCCGGTTCGGGTGCCTAATGCGAATTTGCTGCCTGCGCAGATGAATGTGCCTCGGTCGGCTGGGGGCGAGGCGGTGTCTCCTGAGCCTGAGCCGGTGCCTGGGGTGGTTCGGGCTGGGGCTGCTGTTGCTGCTCGGTGAGGCGTCGCGTTCGGCTCGTCGCCTGGCGGCGACATTGCCGTGAGTGGTTGCGTGGGGCACCCCGAAGCTGAGTGTGACTACGGCGCGGGGGTGCTTGTCAAGG
>NZ_JBSFNS010000199.1:0-8188 GCF_053587275.1 Amycolatopsis sp. NPDC003676 | reverse complement strand
CACCAGCAGCCGCAGCCCGTGCTCGTCGAGACGCTCGCCGAGAACGGGACCGGGCGGCATGCCGCGCATCCCGGCGGCGAAGCACCGCAGCGCGCTCTCGCGAACCTCGGCGGTGAGCCGGTCCGCGGTGTCGCGGTCCAGCTCCAGCGCGGATAGCCGGTCGATCGCCTCGGTCAGGTCCTCGATGCTCGGCAGCGCGTCCCCGACCGGCAGGATTCCGGCGCGCACGCGGATTCCGGCGATCCGCGCCGCCTCGTCGTGCCGCGAGTACTCCGGGACCTGGTCCAGCAGGTCCACCGCCGCCGTGCGCTCGTCCAGTTGCAGATGCCCGCGAGCCAGCCCGAAAACGGCGTTGACCTGCAGATGGTCCCGCACCCACAGCGCGTCGTAGTAGCGCGCAGCTCGCTTCGGCCCGCCGCAGTGCTCCGCGCACAGGCCGAGCGCGAGCTTCGGCGTCTCCTCGCCCGGGATGTCGCGGTGCACGCGTTCGAACCAGGTCTGCGCGGTCTCCACGGCTCCGGCGGCGAGCGCGACCAACCCGCGATGCCAAGCGATCCGCCAGTCGTGTTTGGCCCGGGCGCCGAGCAGCTTTTCGGCGGCGTCCACGCGTTGGCCGGCCTGCTCAGCACCGGTTGAGTCCACTTCGGACAGTTCGAGCCAGGCCCGGCAGCGGCGCAGCTCCACCTCGACGGTCGAGTCCGCGCGTTCGAGTTTCTTCAGCAGCCGCGCGGGATCCGGCGCGCGGACGGTGCGCAGGAAGGTGATCGCTGGGTCGTGCGGATCCTCGTGCGGCACCGGCAATCCGAGCGCGATGTCGAACGGTTCGGGCAGCGCGCCGAGCGGGCCTGCGCTGCGTCGAGCACGGCGTACCCACTCCCCGACCGGTCTCGGCTGGCCGAGCCCGGCGTCCAGCAGCACCGCCGCTTCGGTGAACAGCGTGGAGATCGACGGGCGCGATTGGCGGTCGCGCAGCGAAAGGATCTCGTGCAGTACCCCGTCGAGCTGCACGAGCATTTCGCCAGTGGTGGCGAAGCGGTGCTCGTACGGGCCGGTCGCGCGATCGAGCACCTGCGTGAAGGATTCGACGCCGAGCGCGATCCGTTTGTCGGCCGGATGCGGCCAGCCGTCACTGCAGCGGAACAGGTCGCGCAGCGTCGCGCCGACGGTGTGGATGTCCGAGCGCACGGTGAGCCCGTGCTCGTCGAGTTCGGTCGCGCCGATCTGGAACCGCGGGTTGCCGACGATCGGGCTGGTCTGGTCGCCGATCTTGCGGATCGCGCCGAAATCGATCAGCTTGACCCGTTTCTCGCCGTGGATCACGTTCTGCGGGCTGAGATCGCAGTACAGCAGCCCCTGTTCGTGCAGGTAGCCGAGCGCGGTGAGGATCTCCCGGCCGTAGGCCACGACGTGCTCGACGAGCAGCCTGCCCTCGGGTCCGTCGAGCATCGCGCGGCCGCGCCGCATCACCTCGGCCAGCGGGAGGCCGTCGACGAACTCCATGACGATGTAGCGCGCGTCCGGTCCGCCGTGCGGGTCCGGATGCGTGGCGACGTCGTGGATCCGGACGATGTTCGGATGGTCGAGCGAGGTCAGCACCTGGCTCTCGGTCTCGGCGATCCGCACCGCGGCCTCGTCGCCGGTGTTGAGCAGGCCCTTCAACGCGACGTACTGCTTCAGCCGCAGATCGGTGCCGAGGTACACATAGCCGAGCCCGCCGCGGGCGATGCAGCCGTGGACCTGGTAGCGGCCGTCCATCACGTCGTCCGGAAACAGCTTGGGAGAGAAGGAAAACGGCGTGCCGCATTGCGAGCAGAAGCCTTCGGTGCGCGCGGGACGGCCGCCGGTCGAGCGGCCGACCGGCGCGCCGCAGCCGCGTTTGCCGCAATGCCGTTCGTCCTCGGCGACGTGCGGATCGGCGAGGACTCGCCCGGCGATGTCCGGCAGGACGACCACGGGGAGCGGGATGTAGTCGTCGCCGGTGCCGTGACCGGCGGTCTGCTGCTCTCGCGTGACGACCGTGTCGGCGATGCGGCTCGCGCCAGGAGCGGGGATGACGAGCGTCGCGTCGGCTTTCGGGGCCGGTTTCTTCGGCTCGGATCCCGGTGCCCAGCCGCATTTCGCGCAGAACCCGGCGCGGCTGATCGTGCCGGAACAGTTCGGGCGCGCGCAGGCCGTCATCGATTCCCCTTGCGCACCGCGGCACCGAACTCCTCGACAGCCGCCGCGGCCGCCTCCGGATCGCACGCGCCCTCGTACAGCAACTGCCAAGCGTTGGCATACAACGAATCCAGCAGCGGATCCTCGACCCGGCCTGCTGCGCGGGCACGCTCTCCGTAGCCGTCGAGCCGAAACCGCAACTCGGTGCGGCGCTCATGCGCGGTGTCGAGCCGATCACGGGCGCTTTTCGCCGCAGTCAGATCGGCAGCCACCACGCTGGCGACTTTCTCGACGTATCGCTCCGCCCATGCGACATCCCCGAGATCCGCAGCTTCCTGCAACCGGATCACCGCACCACGACGGCGACGCACTCGCGGCGGCGGAATATCGTGCACCGCGAACCGCGGAGCCAGCTCGGCGATGTGCTCCTCGATCGCGGCGAGCTCGTTGATCTGCTTGTCCAGCGCGGAAATCCGGCGAGCCAGTCCGTCCGGCCGCGCCCCGTTCCGGCGCGACCGCAGCTCCGTCAGCCCCGGCGACGACTCCCGGCGGAACCCGAGCGCGAGCCGGATCCCCAGCCGTGCGGCCCGGTCCGCGAGCGGCGCGATCACCTCGCCGATCAGCTGCTCCGGCTCGGCCGCGTCGTCGATCGCGTTCACCACGACGGTGCGGCCGATGCCGGAATGCGTCGAGCCGTTGTCCAAGGTGAGGTCGAGCCGCTCGGCGAGCCGCTGCCGTACCTGATCGGAGGTTTTGCCCGCCGCATCGACGGCGAGATCGACACTTCCCGCTGGCGGCAAGGTTTCCTTGGCCAGGGTGTCGCGCAGTTCGTTCGCCGCAGCGGAACGCTCGCGGTCGGCAAGCACCACCGCGAGATCAAGCGCAGCGGCTTTCGCGGACCCGACCTCGCCGGTCACGACGATCCACACGCCGTGTCCCTCGCCGAACCAGCCCACGACCTCGCGCGCGAACTGCGGATCGTAAGGCACCCGGTCGAGTTCGCGGCCGAAGGTCTGGTCGACGGCCGGACTCCCCTGCCCCCACCGGTCCGCGCCGAGGTAGCCGAGAATGGTCTCGACCGGGATCATCCACGCGACCCGCTCGCCCTCGGCCTTGTACCGCGACACCACCATGCCGACCACGCGGCCGGTCTCCTCGTCGAGCACGGCGGTTCCGCTGAACCCGCCGGTGATCGGCTGGTCGTCGTTCTTGCGGGCGAGCTGCACCCATTCGCAGCCGGGCCCGCCTTCGCCGGCGAGTTCGCCGAACGTCCACAGCCCTTCGTCCGCGCCCGCCGGAAACCCGTAGGCGCGCACGGCTTGGCCGTCCGACAACGGCATCCGGTACAACGGCGCGCCCCATGCTCCCGGCACCCGTTCGGCCAACCGCAGCACCGCGATGTCGCCGCGCTCGTCCCGCCCCGGCGGCACCCAAGCCCCCGGCACCACGCGGCCGATGCCGACCGGAGTGCCGGGCAGCCCGACGAAATCGACCAGGACGTCCGCGTCCGGCCCGCCCGCCCGCTCGACGACGTGCGCGCAGGTGAGCACATGGTCCTCGTCGAGCATGGTGCCTGCCCCGCGGATCCCGCCCGTGCGGTCGCGCAGGCGAACCCGCCAGCGTCGACGCTCGGCCTGGTACCCCACGGGTGGACCCTACGCCGGGCCCGTTGCGGGCCGGGCGGCGTTCGCGGAAAGTAGCCCACGCTGGAGCAGCAACCTCACCCGTTCAGCGGCGTCGCGGCACTTCTCGTGGGTGACACCGGTTTCTCCGGGGTCGCTCCGTGTTGGCGGCTGGACAGAAACCCTTTTGGCGCGGGCGGGGCTGACTCTCGGCTACCGGACCGGGGGCGGGCTGTCGGGTTTCCGCGCCAGGCGCGAAGCGGATCGCCGGGACCTGCAGCCGGTTTGAGTCGGGGTGCTGATTCATGCTCGCTTGGCCGGTTTTTTCGCCGATTTCGTTGCGGCGGATGTTGTTTGCGTGGGGGTGCGCCGGGATTCGGGTTCAGCCGCGCCGCCGATTCGGGCTCGTCCGAGCGGAGACCGCGCAGATGCCGTTGCCCGCTCTGATGAACTGCAACGACAAGACCGGATTCGATCCGCCACACCGCTGCCCGCGTTTTTGCCCGAACGGGCGCAGCACCGATGCCGTTGCGGTCGCCGCCCCGCGACCGCATTCCGTCGCCGCGCCGCCGACTCGGGAACTCCCGCACCGCCGATACCGTTCCCAGCCCCGCGACCGCCCAGCCGCATTCCGCCGCCACGCGAGCCCCCGCGCCGCCGACTCCGTCCCCAGCCCCGCGACCGCCCGACCGGATTCCGTCGCCGCGCCGCCGACTCGCGAACTCCCGCACCGCCGATACCGTCCCCAGCCCCGCGACCGCCCGACCGGATTCCGTCGCCGCGCCGCCGACTCGGGAGCTCCCGCACCGCCGATTCCGTCTCCGGCCGCGAGATCCACCCGCCTGCTGCCCGGGGCCGGTCGTCGGCCCCGGGCGTGCTCCTCCGCTCAGCGGGTCAGTGCGCGGCCTCGTTCCACGACCGCCCGTACCCGACCGAAACCTCCAGCGGCACCGCCAGTTCCGCGGCCGAGCCCATGCCCTCACGGACCAGCTTTTCGACGTCCGAGCGCTCGCCGTCGGCGATTTCCAGGACCAGTTCGTCGTGGACCTGCAGCAGCACGCGGCTGCGCGAGCCCGCTTCGGCGAGGGCGCGGTGCACGTTCAGCATCGCCACCTTGATGATGTCCGCGGCGCTGCCCTGGATCGGGGCGTTCAGCGCCATCCGCTCGGCCATCTCGCGGCGCTGGCGGTTGTCGCTGTTCAGGTCCGGCAGGTAGCGACGGCGTCCGAAGATCGTCTCGGTGTACCCGCGCTTCGCGGCCTCGCCGACGACCGACTGCAGGTAGTCGCGCACCCCGCCGAACCGCGAGAAGTACGCCTCCATCTGCTCTTTCGCGTCTTCCGTCGAGATCTTCAGCTGCTGCGACAAGCCGTACGCCGACAAGCCGTACGCCAATCCGTACGACATCGCCTTGACGCGGTAGCGCTGTTCCGGCGTGATTTCCGCGGCAGGCACGGAAAACGCGCGCGACGCGACGAACGTGTGCAGGTCCTCGCCGCTGTTGAAGGCTTCGATGAGGCCCTCGTCCTTCGACAGGTGCGCCATGATCCGCATTTCGATCTGGCTGTAGTCCGCGGTCATCAGCTCGGCGTAGCCGTCGCCGACCACGAACGCGTCGCGGATGCGCCTGCCTTCCTCGGTGCGCACCGGGATGTTCTGCAGGTTCGGCTCGACCGACGAAAGCCGTCCGGTGGCCGCGATCGTCTGCTGCAGCGTGGTGTGGATGCGCCCGTCGTCGGCGACCGATTTGATCAGCCCCTCGACCGTGGTGCGCAGCCGCGTCGCGTCGCGGTGTTCCAGCATGTGCTGCAGGAACGGGTGCTCGGTCTTCTCGAACAGCGACTGCAGCGCGTCCGCGTCGGTGGTGTAGCCGGTCTTGGTGCGCTTGGTCTTCGGCATGCCCAGCTCGTCGAACAGCACCACCTGCAGCTGCTTCGGCGAACCGAGGTTGATCTGCTTGCCGATCACCTCGTACGCGGAGTCCGCGGCCTGCGTCACGCGGCTGAGGTAGTGCGCCTCCAGCTCGGTGAGCTGGTCGACGTCGACCGCGATGCCCGCCGCTTCGAGTTCGGTGATCACTTCCAGCAGCGGCAGTTCCAGCTCGGCCAGCAGCTTCGCGCCGCCCAGTTCCTCCAGCTCGGTGGTCAGCGCGCCGGCCAGCTCGAAGATCGCGCGCGCTTTCACCAGTTCGGCGGAAATTTCCTTCTGCTCCAGCTCGTCCGCGCCGCCGTCGAGCAGCGACAGCTGACCGTCGCCGTCGCCTGCTTCCGAGCGCAGCTCACGGTGCAGGTAGCGCAGGGCCAGGTCGTCGAGTCCGAACGTGCGCTGGCCCGGGCGCGCGAGGTACGCGGCGAGCGCGGTGTCCATGGTGAGCCCGGCGAACGTCCAACCGCGGGCGCGCACCGCGTGCAGCGGCACCTTCAGGTCGTGGCCGATCTTGCGGACCTTCGGGTCCGCGAGCCACGCCGACAGCGCCCGGTCGTCCGCCTCGTCCATCGCGGTGACGTCGACGTACGCACCCTCGCCGTCAGCCGTCGCGAAGGCGACCGCCTTGAGGTCGGAGCGGACGGAAGCGCCGGTCGCCCGGAACGACAGCGCCACGGGCTCGGCCGCACCGGCGTGCGCTTCGAGCCACGCGCCGAGCGCGCCCGGCGCGAGCGCGGAGCCGGACACCTCGAAGCCCTCGTCGGCCTCCGGTTCGGCGCTGCTCAGGGTCTCGAAAAGCCGGTCGCGCAGCACGCGGAACTCCAGCTCGTCGAACAGCCGGTGCACCGCCTCGCGGTCCCAGGGCCGCAGCTCCAGCTGGTCCGGCACGGACTCCAGCGGCACGTCGCGGACCAGCTCGGTGAGCTGCCGGTTGAGCTGGACCGACGACAGGTGCTCGCGCAGCGCGTTGCCGACCTTGCCCTTGACCTCGTCGACCCGGTCGATCAGGTCGGCCAGCGACCCGAACTGCCGGATCCACTTGGCCGCGGTCTTCTCCCCCACGCCGGGGATGCCGGGCAGATTGTCCGACGGGTCGCCGCGCAGCGCCGCGAAGTCCGGGTACTGGGTCGGGGTGAGGCCGTATTTTTCCTCGACCGCGTCCGGCGTGAACCGCACGAGGTCGGAGACGCCCCGCTTGGGGTACAAAACGGTCACCCGATCGGTGACCAGCTGCAACGCGTCGCGGTCGCCGGTACAGATCAGGACGTCGTAGTCTTCGCCGGCTTGCGTGGTGAGCGTGGCGATGACGTCGTCGGCCTCGTAGTTCTCCTTCGTGAGCGACGGGATGCCGAGTACCTCGAGCACCTCCTTCACCAGGTCGACCTGCCCGCGGAACTCGTCCGGCGTGGCGCTGCGGTTGGCCTTGTAGTCGGCGTACGTCTCCGACCGGAAGGTCTTGCGCGAGAGGTCGAAGGCCACCGCGAGGTGCGTCGGCTTCTCGTCGCGCAGCAGGTTGATGAGCATCGAGGTGAAGCCGAAGACCGCGTTGGTGACCTGCCCGGTCTTCGTGCGGAAATTCTCCGCGGGCAGGGCGAAGAAGGCGCGATAGGCCATCGAATGGCCGTCGATCAGCAGCAGCCGGGGGCGGTCTTTCGCGGCGGCGGCGCCTGTGGCGTTGGCAACGGTTCGGTTCTCGGTCGGGCTCACGGGGGCGAGTCTAGGGTGAGGGTCTGACACTCTTGCGTGTCGCATAGGTTGAGGAGCAGAGAGTGACCGAGCAGACGGCGGAAATCACGCCGGGCCAGTTCGCGGGCATGGACCCCGCGGCAGCGGGCCAGCAGCTGAACGACAAGATCGGGCTGAAGCTCGTGGAGATGACGCCCGAGCGGGTCGTCGGCACGATCCCCGTCGAAGGCAACCTCCAGCCCTACGGCCTCCTCCACGGCGGCGCGAACGCCACCGTCGCCGAAGCCCTGGGTTCGGTGCTGGCCGCACTGAACGCAGGCCCCGAACGCGCCGCGATGGGCCTTGAGCTGTCCTGCACTCACCACCGCGCCGTTCGGTCGGGCACTGTCACCGGCGTCGCAACCCCGCTGCATGTCGGACGGGGAACGATCACGTCGGAGATCGTGCTGACGGATGACGAGGGCCGCCGCACCTGCACCGCAAGGCTCACCTGCGTAGTGCGAGACCGCCCACCAGGCGCCTGATCTCTCGAAGAACCGCCGTGAGGGGAACCCTGAGGGAACCTGATTCCCTCAGGGTTCCCCTCACGTACGTCCGAAGGACGTGAGCCCACCAGCTCAACCGCAGCCAGTGCACCCGCCCAACCAGGCAGCCACACTCCCCCGCCCCCGATACGAAGCCAAAATGCGGTCTGAGGGTGGTTGTCAAGGCCCGCGCCCCGCAGGGACCTGAAATCTTCCTGAGAACACAGGGAAACGCCGGGAATGTTCGGTAGCTGCCCGGGGTTGCCTCAGGTA
>NZ_JBSFNS010000198.1:0-8286 GCF_053587275.1 Amycolatopsis sp. NPDC003676 | reverse complement strand
GAGGGAATCAGATTCCCTCAAGGAGCCCTTCACGGACCAGCGGGAGAGCGGCCACTCGGCCCGTGCTGTTGGCGGAGAACGTCATCGGCGCGGAGGATCCGCCGGTCTCGGTCTCGAAAGGTCGGTGAGGGAAACCCTGCGGTGGGGAGCCTCGCGGCCCGCGCTGCTGGCGGAAACCTCATCGACGCGGAGAGTCCCGTGGCTTCGGCCTCGAAAGGTCGGTGAGGGAGGCGGCCTCGCGCCCCGCGCTGCTGGCGGAGAACGTCATCGACGCGGAGGATCCTGCGACTTCGGCCCCGAAAGGTACGTGAGGGGAACCCTGAGGGAATCAGATTCCCTCAGGGTCCCCCTCACGACCTTCCGCGGAAGTGCGCACACGCGACCCGCCGAGGCTTCAGTCGTCCGCCGATTTTCGCGCTGCGCCAAGCGGTTTTCCCAGTCACTGGCAGAACGCGCCAAAATTATCCGGCACAACCCACCCGGTCCCGCCGATCTGCGCGCACCCCGCGCATGCCCCATCCTGGAAACCCGGCTGCTCCTCCCAGCGCACCCGGCTCCGTCCTCCGCAACGGAAGAATTAGCCCGTACGGGTGGGAATTCTCGCAGGGGAGGGAGGCAACCTTTTCCGTTCCCGCCGCGGGCGATACGGGCACTGAACCGATCCCGAAGCCGCCGCCGCGTCCCCGGAACCCACCCTCCGGCCTCGTGCCAAGCCTTTTGCCGAAAGCAGCCCGCGCCGAACTCGTCGGTAGCTGAACCGATCCCGCGCGACGCCGCCGCCGGTGACCCCTGAAACGAACCTTAAGTCTTTCCCCGCCGCGCACGGGGGCGTCTCAGGGCGGATTAGGGTGAGGGATGTCCGGCACGTTGTGGTGACGGACGCATCTCGGTCTCGCACACTGGAGAGTTGCTCAATGAGCTCGACGGGAGTCTCGTCCCCGCCCGATGTCGGCACCGAAGCCGGCGCCGCCCGCCGCACGGCCAGCCCGGAACAGATCCGGGACGAGCTGATCGACACCGCCGCGGCGCAGGCGCCGGAGATCGCGGACCTGATCCGCTTGTACTACCGGCACATTCCGGCCGACGAGATCGTCGGCGACGATCCGGTCGCGCTCGTCGGCGCGGTGCGTTCGCACCTGCAGCTGGCGAAGAAGCGCATGCCCGGACGCCCGGCGGTCCGCCTGCTGAACCCGACCACCGCCGAGGACGGCTGGACGCGCGACGCGACCGTCGTGCAGGTCGTCACCGACGACATGCCCTACCTCGTGGACAGCGTCACCGCGGAGTTCGCCCGCGACGGCGTGCAGGTGCAGCGCATCGTGCACCCGATCGTCGTGGTGAGCCGCGGCCTGACCGGCGAGCTGGAGGGCCTGCACCTCGACGCCGACCCGGCCGATCCGCCCGCCGGCGCGTCCGCGGAATCGTGGATGCTGGTGGAAATCGACCTCGTCACCGACCCGCAGCGGGCACGCGAGCTGGACAACCGGCTGTCGTCGGTGCTCGGCGACGTGCGCGAGGTCGTCGAGGACGCCGAGAAGATGGCGCAGACCGCCTGCTCGCTCGCGGAAACGCTCGAACAGAACCCGCCGAAGCTGCCCGACGGCGGCGACGAGGTCGTCGAGGGCGCGCGCCTGTTGCGCTGGCTCGCCGACGGCCACTTCACGTTCCTCGGCTACCGCAAGTACGAGCTGGTCGACAGCCCGCAGCCGGACAGCGACGAGCCCGCTCTGCGCGCCGTTCTCGCGTCCGGGCTGGGCGTGCTGCGCCAGGACAGCCTCGCCGCGCGCAGCCTCACCGCGGGCCCGGACAGCTCGGTCGACGCGCTCGCGCCGTCGCTGCTCGTGCTCACCCAGGCCAGCGCGCCGAGCACGGTGCACCGTCCGGTTTATCCGTATTACGTCGGCGTGAAGACGTTCGACGAGCACGGCAAGGTCACCGGCGAGCACCGGTTCCTCGGCATGTTCACCACCACCGCGCTGCACGAGAACGTGCTCGACATCCCGGTGGTCGGCCAACGGGTGCGCGAGGTCATCCACCGCGCCGGATTCCCGATGGAGTCGTTCTCCGGCCAGCGGATGCTGGAGGTCCTGCAGAACTGGCCGCGCGCGGACCTGTTCTCCGCGGACACCGATTCGCTGTACTCCACCACCACCGGCGCGATCACGCTGTCGGACCGCCGCCGGCTGCGGCTGTTCCTGCGCCGCGACCCGTACGGCCGCTTCTACTCCTGCCTGGTCTACCTGCCGCGCGACCGCTACACCACGCGCTCGCGGCTGGCGATGCAGGAAGTGCTGCTGGAAGAACTCGAAGGCACGCAGCTGGAGTACAGCGCGCGCGTCGGCGAGACGCTGCTGGCCCAGGTGCACTTCATGGTGCACACGGACCCGTCGAACGCGGTCGAGCCGGACACGCTGCGGATCCAGGAGCGGCTCAACACCGTCGTGCGCAGCTGGGACGACCGGCTGGTCGAGGCGATCATCGCCGAACGCCGCGAGCGCGTCGGCGACGGCGGCCCGATCGGCATGATGGGCGAGGAGTCCGCGGTCGACCGCGGGCAGCGCTTCGGCGCGGTGTTCCCCGAGGCGTACAAGGAAGATTTCACCGCCGAGGACGCGCTGGCCGACCTGAGCAAGCTCGACACCCTCGCGGACGAGGGCGACCTCGCGCTGTCGTTCTACCTGCCCGCGGACGCCGAACCCGGCGAGCGGCGGTTCAAGCTCTACCTGCGCGGCGAGGGCGTCACCCTGTCCAAGGTGCTGCCGGTGCTGCAGGCGATGGGCGTCGAGGTGGTGGACGAGCGGCCGTACGAGCTGTTCCGCGAGGACGGCGGGGCCAGCTGGATCTACGACTTCGGTCTGCGCGTCGACAAGAAGGGCCTCGAAAACGCCGACGAAACGGCCGCGCACGAGCTGCGTGAGCGGTTCCAGGACGCGTTCCACGCGGCATGGCAGGGCGAGGCGGAGGTCGACGGACTCAACGCGCTCGTGCTGCGCGCTGGGCTGACCTGGCGCCAGGCCGCGGTGCTGCGGGCCTACTCGCGGTATCTGCAGCAGGCGCGCAGCCCGTTCTCCCAGGCCTACATCCAGAACACGCTCGTCAAGCACACCGAGGTCTCGACGAAACTGTTGCGCCTCTTCGAAACCCGCTGCGATCCGCAACTGTCCGATGTGGACCGGAAGACGCACGCGGAATCGCTGGCCGCCGAGATCTCCTCGATGGTCGACGAGGTCACGAGCCTCGACGAGGACCGGATCCTGCGCCGGCTGCTCGCGGTCATCAACGCGACGCTGCGCACGAATTACCACGTGCGCGACGCCGACGGGAACCCGCGGCCGTACCTGGCGCTCAAGCTCGACCCGAGCGGCGTGCCGGAGCTGCCCGAGCCGCGCCCGAAGTACGAGATCTTCGTGTACTCGCCGCGCGTCGAGGGCGTGCACCTGCGGTTCGGCGAGGTCGCCCGAGGCGGCCTGCGCTGGTCGGACCGGCAGGAGGACTTCCGCACCGAAATCCTGGGCCTGGTCAAGGCGCAGGCGGTGAAGAACGCGGTGATCGTGCCGGTCGGCGCGAAGGGCGGCTTCGTGGTGAAGCGTCCGCCGCGGCCCACCGGCGACGCCGGGGTCGACCGCGACGCCCAGCTCACCGAAGGCATTTCCTGCTACCGGATGTTCATCTCCGGCCTGCTGGACCTCACCGACAACCGCGTCGAGGGCGAGACTGTGCCCGCGCCGGACGTGGTGCGCCACGACGCCGACGACAGCTACCTGGTCGTCGCGGCGGACAAGGGCACCGCGAAGTTCTCCGACATCGCCAACGAAGTCTCGGCGCAGTACGGATTCTGGCTCGGCGACGCCTTCGCCTCGGGCGGTTCGGTCGGCTACGACCACAAGGCCATGGGCATCACCGCCAAGGGCGCGTGGGAGAGCGTGAAGCGGCACTTCCGCGAGCTGGGCAAGGACACCCAGACCGAGGACTTCACCGTCGTCGGCATCGGCGACATGATGGGCGACGTCTTCGGCAACGGGATGCTGCTGTCCGAGCACATCCGGCTGGTCGCGGCGTTCAACCACATGCACGTCTTCCTCGACCCGAACCCGGACGCCGCGTCGAGCTACGCGGAGCGGCGCCGGCTGTTCGACCTGCCGCGCAGTTCGTGGGACGACTACGACCGCTCATTGATCAGCGAGGGCGGCGGGATCTACCCGCGTTCGGCCAAGACCATCCCGATCACCCCGCAGGTCCGCGTTGCGCTCGGCTTGGACGAGGGCGTCACGAAGCTCGCCCCGATGGACCTGATCCAGGCGATCCTGCTGGCCCCGGTCGAACTGCTGTGGAACGGCGGCATCGGCACCTACGTCAAGGCGGAGAGCGAAAGCCAGGCCGCGGCGGGCGACAAGGCCAACGACGCGATCCGCGTCAACGGCAACCAGTTGCGCGTGCAGGTCGTCGGAGAGGGCGGCAACCTGGGCCTGACCCAGCTCGGCCGCATCGAATTCGCCCGGAACGGCGGCAAGATCAACACCGACGCGCTCGACAACTCGGCCGGCGTCGACTGCTCCGACCACGAGGTCAACATCAAGATCCTGCTGGATCACCTGGTGGCGGGCGGCGAACTGCAGCACGCGCGGCGCAACGAGCTGCTCGGCGAGATGACCGACGAGGTCGGTTCGCTCGTGCTCGCGGACAACTACCGGCAGAACGCGGTGCTCGGCGTCAGCCGGGCGCACGCCGGGCCGATGGTGTCGGTGCACGCGCGGCAGGTGTCCGCGCTGGTCGCGAAGGGTGCGTTCGACCGCAAGCTGGAGGCGTTGCCGAGCCCGTCGCAGTTCCGCGCGCTGGAGAAGGCGGGCGAAGGCCTGACTTCGCCGGAGCTGGCGACGCTGCTGGCGCACGTGAAGCTCGACCTCAAGGACGAGCTGCTCGCCTCCGACCTGCCCGAATCCGAGGTGTTCACGCGCAGGCTGCCGGAGTACTTCCCGGCCCCGCTGCGCGAACCCTTCGCCGCGGCGATCGCGCAGCACCCGCTGCGCCGCCAGATCATCACCACGCTGATCACCAACGAGCTGGTCGACGGCGGCGGCATCTCCTTCGTCTACCGCCTGATGGAGGAGATGAACGCGACCGCCACCGACGCGGTGCGCGCGTACGCGGTGGTCACGCACGTCTACGACCTGCCGAAGCTGTGGGCCGAGATCGACGCGCTGGACAACGTGGTCCCGACCGCGGTCGCGGACCGGATGGTGCTGGAGACGCGGCGGCTGCTCGACCGGGCCGCGCGCTGGTTCCTCACCAACCGCCCGCAGCCGCTCGCGCCGCTGGCCGAGATCAACCGGTTCGGCCCGGTGCTCGCGGAGCTCGGCCCGAAGCTGGGCGAGCTGCTGCGCGGACGCGAACTGGAGTCCGTGGAGCAGGACGCGGCCGGGATGGTCGAGGAAGGCGTGCCCGCCGGCCTCGCCCGTCAGGTGGCGCTGCTGCTGCACAGCTACGGCCTGCTCGACGTGGTCGAGGTGGCGGAGCTGGCCGAGCAGCAGGTCGGGCTCGACGCGACGCACACCCCGGCCGACACCGCCGAGCTGTACTACGCGCTGTCGGACCACCTGGACATCGACAAGATGCTCACCGAGATCAGCGCACTGGAACGCGGCAACCGCTGGCACGCCCTCGCCCGGCTCTCGCTGCGCGATGACGTGTACGGTTCCCTGCGCGCGATCGCGCTCGACGCACTGCGGCACAGCGACCAGGACCTGTCCGTCGACGAGCAGATCGAGCAATGGGAGAAGGCCAACGCGTCGCGGCTTTCGCGGGCGCGCGTGGCGCTGGACGAGATCACCCGTTCCGGGCGGCTCGACCTCGCGACGCTGTCCGTGGCCGCGCGCCAGATCCGGAGCACGGTGCGGTGACATTCGTTTCCCACGTCCAGCCGCGATGGTCGGACATGGACGTGTACGGGCACGTCAACCACGCGAACGTGGTGACGCTGCTCGAAGAGGCCCGGGTGCCCGTGCTGTTCGGCGAAGCCGAGCGCGCCGGGCTGCACGAGCTGCCGAAGGGCGTCGTGGTCGTGAAGCTCGCGGTGCACTATCGCGCGCCGATCGTCGCGACGCCCGGCCGCACGGTGCGCGTGGAGATCACGCTCGCCGAGCTGAAGGCCTCGACGGTGACGCTCGGGTACGTCGTGCGGACCGGCCCGGACGCGGCCGATCCGGTCGCGGTCACCGCGGAAACCGTGCTGGCCCCGTACAACACGGTCGAGCTCCGGCCGCGCCGGTTCAGCGACGAGGAATCGGAATTCCTCAAGCGGGTGCTGGCCGATGCCTGAGCTGCGGATCCCCGATCCGGGCGACCGGGAGACGCTCAGCGCGTTCGTCGCCCGCGCGGTGCGGCTGGACGGCACGACCGCCGTCCGGCTGCGCCGCCGGGGCGACGACGTCGTCGAGGCGTGGACGGCCACGCCGTTCGAGGTTCTCGCGACCCGCGCGGTGGCGGGGACGGTGACGCCCTCGGACGTCACGGTGTCCGGCAACGAACTGCTCGCGGCGCTCGCCGTCGCGGGCGGCGAGGTGATGGACCCGGGTCCGGCGCGCGATTTGCTGTGGCACGCCGAGCTTCCGGTGTCCGATCGGTGGCAGAAGGTCGACGAGCTGCCGGTCGGCGTGGTGTCGGAGCTGGCTGACCGCGGCGTCGCGCTCGCCCGCGACAACGCCGGGCCGCACGGCACGCCGCCCGCCTCGCTGATGGACCAGGCGGTGCTGACCGTCACCGGGGGAGACCTCGAGGTCAAGGTCCAGATGCGCTGCCTGTTCGCGTTGTCCGGCATGGGTTTGTTCGATTCGTCGATCGACGGCGACGTGGTCCGCGTGACCGCCACCGATTCGTGGCTGCGCCTCGACGCCCGCTACGGCGCGGTGCTGAAGCGGCGCCAAGCGTTGCTGCCGCTGCTGTTCTGAGGCTGGCGGGAGCCGTCGGGGAGTGCCATCGTGAACGAATGACCGAACCCGACGGCGACCCGACCGCGGACTTCCTCGCCGAGGTCCGGGCCGAGGAGACGCCGTGGCGCACCGACCGGCCCGCGGACGCTGATCCCGCTCCGGAAGCCGAGCCTGGGCCTGGCCGTGCGCGGTCAGTGGTGCGCGCGGTCGGCGAGGCCGCGCCCTATGTGCAGGCGGGGTTGTTCGCCGCTTGGGTGGCCACCTCGATCGCGGATTCGGCCGACGGCGGCCAGCCGGACGATGTCAGCGGCTGATCTTGGCGGCTGATCTTGGCTGCTGGGAACCGGGTGCGGCCGCGCCGGGTGTCCAAGCAGGACTGTCGACCGCGCGGATCGCCACGTCGATCGCGGATTCCGCCGCCAGCGGCCGCCTGTCGAGCGACTTCGGCGGCGGCCAGACGGGTTGATCTCGGCTCCGGGGTTGTCCCAGCGGGTAGAGTCGGAGTCCGGTCCAGCTGCCGGATGCCCGATCCGGTGCGACCCCGATCATCGCGACCGCCGGCCTTCGCGCGATTCGACGACCCCGGTTCGCTTTCTGCGCGAAGCGGAAGCGGCGGCGGAAGAGGAGACCCATGCTCCTGTCCGGTCCGGAACGCCCGATGTCCCTGCCCACCGCCGACGACCCGCAGGTGCTGCGGCAGGCCTTGGCCGCATACGTGCGCGAGGTCGCCGCCGCGGTCGGGGTTTCGGTGGAGTGCACGTCGTGCGAGGTCACCGACACGATCACCGCGTACGTCGCGCTGAGCGGCCGGTCCCCGCGGTTCCCCGGCCGGGATCTGATGCTGCTGTGGACGATGCGGCAAGGCTGGTCGGTGGCGGTTGAGACGACGCCCGCCGAGGCCCCGCAACAGGTAGCCCAGCTGGGCGGCGACGTGACCCCCGCGCCGGAACGGGTACGCCGGTTCGTCGCGGACGTGGTGAGTTCGGCCGAGAAAGCCGGGACTCCGGGGCCGGTGCTGGCGGTGTCCAGCCACGGCGACCTGCGGACCCGGCTCGAGGAGCGGGTTCGCCGGGCTTGAGGGGCCGGAAGTTCACTGAACGTTCGCGTGCTTCGAAGCCGGTGCGCGGCGGTGTCCGGCCGCGGCGACCTGCGGACCCGGATCGCGAGGAGCGGGTCCGCCGGGCCTGAGGGGTTCGGCCGGGAACGTCGGCATCGCCGGAACATCCGCGCTATGGCCACTTCGCCGTGTCTTGATGTTCGTGAGGGGAACCCTGAGGGAATCTGATTCCCTCAGGGAGCTGCTCGAGCTTGTCCACGACGATGCCGTCCGCGCCCATCGCCTGCGCGATCCCGGCGAAGC
>NZ_JBSFNS010000197.1:0-8677 GCF_053587275.1 Amycolatopsis sp. NPDC003676 | reverse complement strand
GGTGCTTGTCAAGGCGGGAAAGATGCCTTGACAAGCACCTCCGCGCCGTGTTTTTGGCTTCGTATCGGGGTGCGGGGGGGTGTGGCTGCCTTGGGTGGGTGCATCGGTTGCGGGTTCGTGGGTGGTGGGGCTGGCGGCCCGATGTGGCAGGGGGTGCGGGTGATGTGCCGGGGTGCCGCGTTGGGTGTGTGCGTCGGCTGCGGTTCGTGGTGGGTGGGGCTTGCGCCCCAATGTGGCATTGGGTGCGTGGGGCGCACCGAATGCCACATTGGGTGCGTGGGATGCACCCAATACGGCATTGGGGCGCATCGCGGCGGCAGTGGCGAGCGGGGGCGGGTGCGGGTGGGCTGTGAAGGGCTCCTTGAGGGAATCTGATTCCGTGAAGGGGCCCTCGCGGACATCGGCGGGTCGTGAGGGGAACCCTGAGGGAATCAGAGTCCCTCAGGGTTCCCCTCACGAACCTCTGTCCCGTAGTCCACAGTGGACGCGTTGGGCTGTCCGGGGCTGTTCGGGGGCGCGTCGATGGCCTCAGCGCCTGTGCGGCTCTAGGCTCTGCGGCTATGGGAACTCGCCAGGTTTCGCGCAGTGCGGTGGTTGCTGCCGCGCCGGAACGGATTTTCGCGTTGCTTGCTGATCCGGCTCAGCATCCGCTCATCGACGGGTCCGGCACGGTGCGCGCCAGTCGCGGGGCGGCGCCGGATCGGTTGTCGTTGGGGGCCGAGTTCGGCATGGAGATGCGGATGGGCGCGCCGTATCGGATTCAGAACACCGTGGTCGAGTTCGAGGAGAATCGGTTGATTGCCTGGCGGCACTTCGCGGGGCATCGGTGGCGTTGGCTGCTTGAGCCGACGGGGGACGGGCGCACTGAAGTCACCGAGACGTTTGACTGGTCTACTGCTCGGTCGCCGCTCGCGATTCGGTTGCTCGGGTTTCCCAAGCGCAACGCCGAGGCCATCGAGAAGACTCTCGCCCGGTTGGGCGGGATGTTTCCCGGATGACCTCGGCGTGCCTTGAGATCAGCGGAAGCTGATTTGCAGTACCGGTTCGCTGGTTTCGGAGAAGAAGTCGTTGCCCTTGTCGTCGATGACGATGAACGCGGGGAACTCTTCGACCTCGATTTTCCAGACTGCTTCCATGCCCAGTTCGGCGTACTCGAGGACGTCGACCTTCTTGATGCAGTCCTTCGCCAGCCGTGCGGCCGGGCCGCCGATCGAGCCCAGGTAGAAGCCGCCGTGTTCCTTGCACGCGGCGGTGACCTGCTTCGAGCGGTTGCCCTTCGCCAGCATCACCAGCGAACCGCCCGCGGCCTGGAACTGGGCGACGTACGAGTCCATCCGGCCAGCCGTGGTCGGGCCGAACGAGCCGGACGCGTAGCCATCCGGAGTCTTGGCCGGGCCCGCGTAGTAGACCGGGTGGTCGCGGAGGTACTGCGGCATCTCCTCACCCGCGTCCAGGCGCTCGGCGATCTTGGCGTGCGCGATGTCGCGCGCCACGACCAGCGGGCCGGTCAGGGACAGGCGCGTCTTCACCGGCAGCTGCGCCAGCTGTGCGCGGATCTGGTCCATCGGCTGGTTCAGATCGACCGACACGACCTCGTCGGACAGGTCGTCCTCGGTGACGTCCGGGAGGAAGCGGGCGGGGTCGCGTTCGAGCTGTTCGATGAACACGCCCTCTTCGGTGATCTTCGCCTTCGCCTGGCGGTCGGCCGAGCAGGACACCGCGACGCCGACCGGGCAGCTCGCGCCGTGGCGGGGGAGGCGGATCACGCGGACGTCGTGGCAGAAGTACTTGCCGCCGAACTGGGCGCCGATGCCGAACTGGCGCGTCATCTCCAGCACCTGCTGCTCGAGGTCGCGGTCGCGGAACGCGTGGCCCAGCTCGGAGCCCTCGGCGGGCAGGTTGTCGAGGTAGCGCGCGGAGGCGAGCTTCGCGACCTTGAGGTTGAACTCGGCCGACATGCCGCCGACGACGATCGCCAGGTGATACGGCGGGCACGCGGCGGTGCCCAGGCTGCGCAGCTTCTCGTCCAGGAACCGGGCGAGGCGCTTCGGGTTCAGGACCGCCTTGGTTTCCTGGTACAGGAAGGTTTTGTTGGCGCTGCCGCCGCCTTTGGCCATGAACAGGAACTCGTACGACGGGTCCGTCGCGTCGCTGTCCTTGTGGTAGAGCTCGACCTGCGCCGGGAGGTTCGTGCCGGTGTTGCGCTCTTCCCAGAAGTTGATCGGGGCCATCTGCGAATAGCGCAGGTTGAGCTGCTGGTAGGCGTCGAAAATGCCCTGCGAGAGGGCGCGCTCGTCGTCGCCGCCGGACAGCACGCCCTCGGTGCGCTTGCCGATGACGATCGCGGTGCCGGTGTCCTGGCACATCGGCAGCACGCCGCCCGCCGAAATGGCCGCGTTGCGGAGCAGGTCCATCGCGACGAACCGGTCGTTGCCGCTGGCTTCGGGGTCGTCGACGATCGCGCGCAGCTGCTGCAGGTGTGACGTACGCAACAGGTGCTGGATGTCGGTGATCGCCGTGCGCGCGAGCGTCGTCAGCGCTTCCGGATCGACCTTCAGAAATTTCCGCCCGGCGGCTTCGACGGTCTCGACGCCGTCGGCGGTGACCAGCCGGTATTCGGTGGTGGTGTCCTTGCCGAGCGGCAGGACTTCGGTGTGCTGGAACGTGGTGGGCGGCACAGCGAGGCTCCTTTGCCCTGATCGGGATTGGCTCACGGTACTCAGCGGGTTCCGCCCGGTCGCACGGGCGCGGGGACGCTGTGGGATAGCGCACGCCGACGGCGTTCCCCGCGGGTTTCGGGCAGGCATGGTCGGGAGGCCGGGCCCACCCCGACGGACCCGACCTCCCGGGGAAAGCGGACCGGATGCGCACACACCCGCCCCGCGTGACTAACGGGACCCCCGCCGGCGCGTTGACCGGACGCCGCACAGCGGGGGTCGCGAACGCTTGCTACCCAGTGCCCGGAACCGCCAAACGCGAACGAGACGCGAATTCCACCATCGGGTGCACAGAGTGGTGACGGGATTGCGGTGGGTGTCAATGAGAACTGGATTAACGGGATAAATCGGGGCACGGGAGGAGGATCGTGCGCGCTAGCGGGGCTAAAGGGACTGGTGGGGCTCAAGTGGCTGCTGGGGCTCATGGTGTTGATGTGGCGATTTGTCGGCAATTTCTCGGCCATCGCCGAGACGGCCAACCGCGCGGCGCTGAGACGGCCAAGGTGGGCGAAATCCGGCCCTGGACATGACAAAACCCCCGGTTCGGAGATCGAACCGAGGGTTCTGCACAACCAGCGGTGCCGCCTGCTGCCCACTGAGTTCGCGGCCGGCCGCACCACCCGCCTTCCACCGAAATCGCAGTCAGCGGCACCACCCGCTGCCCACCGAAATGATGTATCCAGCCGGAGGCTTCCGTCCCACCCGACCGGGCCCCACCCGGTCCCCGACGGAAAACCCCGGCCTGCCTGCCCGCGTGCTTGCCGCGGCGGGCTCACCGGACCCCACGCCCGGTCAGCCCGCCGCGGCAGCCCGAATCAGCTCGCGGAACCGGCTTCTCCGCCCCCTCCGGGACCCGGGCCCCGAACCCCAGGCCCCGGAGAGGGAAGAAACTCAGCTGGCGTACGCCCGCAGCCGGTCGGCGCGTTCGCCCTGGCGCAGCTTCGCCATGACCTCGCGCTCGATCTGCCGCACGCGTTCGCGGGACAGGCCGAAGTGCTTGCCGATCTGGTCGAGCGTGCGCGGCTGGCCGTCGTCGAGGCCGTAGCGCAGCCGGATGACGTGCTGTTCGCGGTCGTCCAGCGTCGCCAGGACACGACGGAGGTCGTCCTGCAGCAGGCCGGAGATCACGGCGCTCTCGGCGTCGGTCGCCTCGGAGTCCTCGATGAAGTCGCCCAGCGGGGCGTCTTCCTCGGTGCCCACCGGCATGTCGAGGCTTACCGGGTCGCGCGACTGGTCGAGCAGGTCGGAGATCTTGTGCACCGGAATGCCCGATTCGGCGCTCAGTTCCTCGTGCGTCGCGTCGCGGCCCAGCTGCTGGTGCAGGTCGCGGCGGATCCGCGCCAGCTTGTTCACCTGCTCGACCAGGTGGACCGGCAGCCGGATCGTGCGGCCCTGGTCCGCCATGCCGCGCGTGATGGCCTGGCGGATCCACCACGTGGCGTACGTGGAGAACTTGAAACCCTTGGAGTAGTCGAACTTCTCCACCGCGCGGATCAGGCCCAGGTTCCCCTCCTGGATCAGATCGAGCAGCGGCATCCCCCGGCCGGTGTAGCGCTTCGCGAGCGACACCACGAGCCGGAGGTTGGCCTCCAGCAGGTGGTTCTTCGCGACGTGGCCGTCGCGCACCAGCGCGCGCAGCTCCTTGCGGCGCTGCGGCGTGAGGTCCTCGGCGGTGTCGAGCATGTGCTGCGCGAAAACCCCGGCTTCGATCCGCTTCGCCAGCTCGACCTCGTCGGCCGCGGTGAGCAGCGCGGTCTTGCCGATGCCGTTCAGGTACACGCGCACCAGGTCGGCGGCGGGGCTCTGGGCGTCGAGGTCGGCGTCGGTGAGCGCCCCCACGCTCGGACGCTCCTCGGTCTGCTGTGCTGGAATCCGGCGCTCGCGAATCCCGCGCGCTTCGCGTTCGAGAGTCTGGACTGACATTCTGCCTCCCCGGTCACGGGCTGAACGTGTCTCGCCGGCGCCTGCGGGACGGGGCCTGTGGAATCCCGTGTCCGCGGGCCCAGCCGGCTTGGCTGGACACTGGTCTCAACGCCCCGGGAACCTGAAACGTTCCCGGCTCGCTGAAATGAGGACGGGCGTACCCGCCTCGCGGTTGCTCCACCAAAACTGAGGTTTTGCTGAGAACCGCCCCGCTCCGGGAAATGCGTGCGAATCGCGCGCTGTGCCTTCGATGTTACGCGCGCCGATCCAATGTGGTCTAGACCTCAACGAGAACGGTGAACGGGCCGTCGTTCACGCTTTCCACCGCCATCTCCGCGCCGAACCGTCCGGTCGAGACGGTCGCGCCGCGGCCGCGCAGTTCCGCGACCACGGCGTCCACCAGGGGTTCGGCGATTTCAGGCCGGGCGGCGGCGGTCCACGACGGGCGGCGGCCCTTGCGGGTGTCGCCGTAGAGCGTGAACTGCGACACCACAAGCAGCGGAGCGCCGGTCGTCGCGCAGGATTCTTCGTCGCGCAGCAACCGGAGTTCGTGAAGTTTGCGGGCCATCGTTTCGGCTTTCCCGAGATCGTCGTCACGGTGCACGCCCAGCAGCACGAGCAGCCCCGGTTCTTTGATCTCTCCGGCGATCTCCCCCGCGACGGTCACGCTCGCGCGGGTGACCCGCGCCGCCACCGCCCTCACTGCGGCGAACCGGGCACGAGCATGCCGTGCCGCACGAGTTCGCGGACGATCGGCAACGCCGCCGCGGTCAGTTCGGCCGAATCGAGGCCCTGTGCGGCAGACAGCAGGTCCAGCAGATCCGACAACGGCAACGCGCCGCGGCAACCCGCGAGAAGCCGCGTCGTGAGTTCGTCGACTTCGTGCTGCCAACCCGGTCCGTCAGTGCGGTGCAGCCGCCGTACGGTCGTTTCCCAGCCTTCGTCGCCGGGCGAATCGACGCGTTCGAGCAGCACTGTTTCGGGTACCCGAAACGCTACGTCCAACACATTGTCGCCGTGCGTACGCAACCACTCGACGCGGTCGAGCCAGTTCGCTGCTTCGGGGCCTAGCGGGTCGTCGTAAGCCTGTCGGAGGTCTTCGCAGACGACAGTCGGCGTCTGACCGTTCGCGCGCCGCAGTGTCACGAAGCCGAAACCGATGCCCTGTACGTCGTTTTCGGTGAACCAGTCGAGCCACGCTGCGGCTTTCGCACGGCCTTCGGGCGAGCGCGGGTCGATGCCTTCGTCGCGCAGCCAGGTGCCGACGTACAGACCTGGGTCGGCGACGTCACGCTGTACGAACCAGGCGTCGGTCTCAGGCGGCAGCCAGCGAGCGACGCGGTCGCCCCAGTCCTCGCCGCGTCGGTGCAGCCACGACGCGAGGAGCTGACCGGTGCCGCCGTCGTTGAGGAAGCTCGGCAGCTGACGGACTACCAGCGCGCTCGCGTCGTCGCCGGCCAGGCCGGAGTCTCGGTAGGTGTAGTCGACGCGCGGCGGGCCGACCACGAACGGCGGATTGCACACCACCTGGTCGAACCGGCGGCGCGCGACCGGCGCGAACCACTCGCCGCGCAGCAGTTCGACGTCCAGCTCGTTCAGCCGGAACGTGCCCGCGGCCAGTGCGAGCGCGCGGGCCGACACGTCGGTCGCGGTCACCCGCTGCGCGTGCCGGGTCGCGTGCAGCGCCTGGACGCCGTTGCCGGTGCCCAGGTCGAGCAGGGTGCCGACCGGGCGGCGGCTGGTCGCGCGGATCAGGCTCAGCGACGCGTGCCCGACGCCGAGCACGTGGTCCTCGGGCACGACGTGGCCGAGCATGTCGGCGTCGAGGTCGGAGACGACCCACCACGAGCCGTCGTCGTCGCCGTGCGGCCGGATGTCGAGCGCGGCGCGGAACTCGTCTCCGACGGTCCGCAGGATGCCCGCGGCCACCGCGTCGTCCGCGCTGAGCGGGGCGAACGCCGACGAGACGGTCTTCTCCGGCTCGGCGAGACCGAGCAGGAACAGCCGGATGAAGACGCCGAGGTCCCCGGCGTCGAGGCTCGCGCGGCGGGCCGGTTCGGGCTCGCCGCGGCCGAGCGCCGTGTGCGCCGCGCCGCCGAGCGCGTCGACGACGCCGTCAGCGTCGTAGCCGGTGCGTCGGAACGCTTCGCGCAGCCGCGCGCAGACGTCGTCGGAAAGGTCAGGAAGAGGCGTGTTCGTGCTCACGGTGGGTAAGCCTGCCACGATGAGCATCGTGACCACCGAGACCACCGAGCGTGTCCTGGCTCCGCTTGAAGCGGCACTGCCGGAGCTTGAAGCGCTGTACGTCGATCTGCACCGTCATCCCGAGCTGGCGTTCACCGAAACCCGGACGGCGGCGGAGCTGGCCCGACGGCTGACTGAAGACGGCTTCGAGGTGCACACCGGCATCGGTCGCACTGGCGTCGTCGGCGTCCTGCGCAACGGAGAAGGACCGACTGTGCTGCTTCGCGCGGACATCGACGCGTTGCCGGTCGAGGAGCAGACAGGGCTGTCGTACGCGAGCACTGCGCGCGGCGTCGACTCCGAGGGCCGCGACGTGCCACTGATGCATGCCTGCGGGCACGACATGCACGCGACGTGGCTCTCCGGCGCCGCGCATCTTCTCGCGGCTTCTCGGGACGACTGGTCCGGCACGTTGCTCGCGCTGTTCCAGCCCGGGGAAGAGGCCGGGGACGGGGCCGCGGGGATGGTCCGCGACGGTCTCTTCGACCGGGTCGGGCGTCCTGACGTGGTCTTCGGGCAGCACATCGTGCCTGGTCCGGCCGGGTGGGTGCTGACTCGTCCGGGCGTGATCATGGCGGCGACCGACACTCTGCGGATCACCCTGCACGGTCGCGGCGGGCACGGTTCGCGGCCGGAGACCACGGTTGACCCGGCGGTGCTGGCGGCGTCTGTGGTGCTGAAGCTGCAGACGATCGTGTCGCGGGAGATCGCCGCGACTGAGCCCGCGGTGGTGACCGTCGGCTCGATGCATGTCGGGACCGCGGCGAATGTGATCGCTGACCACGCGGTGCTGGAGGTCAATACTCGCGCCTTCGACGACGCTGTGTTGGTGCGGCTGCGCAAGGCGATCGAGCGGATCGTGAACGGTGAGGCCGCGGCTGCGGGAGCGCCTCAGCCGCCGACCGTGGAGGTCGTCGCGTCCTATCCGGTCACGGCGAACGACGCTGCCGCGTCGGACGAGTTGACTGAGGTGTTCCGGGGGCACTTCGGAGCTGAGGCGACGATGCCCGCGCCGTTGGTCACCGGCAGTGAGGACTTCAGCGAGTTCGGGCGGGCGGCTGGGGTGCCGTCGGTGTTTTGGCTGGTCGGCGGGTTTGACGCGCAGCAGGTGATCACCGCGATGACCGAGGGGCGGTTCGAGACTGACGTGCCTTCGAATCACTCGTCCAAGTTCGCGCCGGTGTTGCATCCGACGTTGCGGACCGGGGTCGAGACGCTGGTCGTCGCTGCTTTGTCCCGGTTCGGCCGCCCAGGTGTCGCGGAAGGGCGGTGAGTGAGACGATGGAACACGGAGGTGGTGCTGTGAACGCACCCCACGGACCGGATCCCCGCCCCGAGCCTGTGCTGATCACCGAGGCCGAGCCGTCGCTGGACGATCAGCTGGCGGCGCGGAAGCGGAAGTACGTCATCATGATGGTTTGCCGTATTCCTTGTCTGGTGTTGGCTGGGCTGACTTATCATACGTGGTGGCTGGCTATTCTGTTTTTGGTGATTTCTATTCCGTTGCCTTGGATTGCTGTGTTGATCGCTAATGATCGGCCGCCGCGGAAATCGGAGAAGGTTAATCGTTATGCGCGGGATGCGAAGCAGATTGAGGGGCGGAAGCATCGGGTGATCGACGGGTGATTCGGCGGGCTGCTCGTCGCCTGGCGGCGACATTGCGCCCGTTGGTTGCGTGGGGCACCCCGAAGCTTGAGTGTGCTGACGGTCTGGGGGTGCTTGTCAAGGCGGGAAAGATGCGCCGCCCAGCCGGCGGTGCGCGCGGAGGAGAACATCGCCGGCATCATGTGCGG
>NZ_JBSFNS010000196.1:0-9158 GCF_053587275.1 Amycolatopsis sp. NPDC003676 | reverse complement strand
GGCGCCTAAGCTGCTCGCGCCGGAAACCCTCAGCGCGGCCACCGAAATCGCATTCCCCGGGCTGAACGGCGTCCTGCCGGGCTTCGGTTCACGGACCTCTGCGGGACCTTCACGGACCTCTGCGGGACCTTCACGGACCTCTGCGGGAGTGGATGGAGGGCCGCTCCGGCCCGCTTCGCCCGGCCGCGCGACACCACTGCCAAAACCCCAATGCGGCATTGGGTGCGCGTGACGCACCGAATGCCACATTGGGTGCGTCAGATGCACCCAATGTGGCATTGGGGCGGAGTCCTGCCGAGCCTTGCAGAAGTCGTCTCCGGCAAGCCGCGGTCCGCAAGCCGTGGTCCGCAAGCCGTGGTCCGCGAGCCGTCGTGCGGGAGCCGCAATCTCGTTGCCGCGCGCGCCTGGCCGGACGGTCGCCGAGCGGATGGCTCGGCCGGGGCGGCACGAATCCCGGTGTCATCGCGCCGGGGCCGTGGCTGGTCGCCGTGCAGAGGCCGTCGCCGAGAAGATCTAGAACAAGCTGGGCGGCTCGTCCTCGCCGGGTTCGTCCCCGTTCGGACGCCAGCGGTACTTGCGCAGGTCCACCTTCTCGCCGTCCGCCAGCACGCCCTCGGCGCGCAGTCGCTCCAGCTGTTCGTGCAGCAGATGCGGCGCGGGCGTCCCGTTCGCGCGGAGGATGCGGTGCCAGGGCAGGTCGTGGCCGTCCTCGGCGAGGGCCCGGCCGACCATGCGCGGAGAGGGGGCGCCGGAGAGCGCTGCGACGTCGCCGTACGTCGCGACTGTCCCCGCGGGTACGTCGGCGATGACTGCGCGTATCCGCTCGTGCAGTTCGTCGTTCATGACCCGGCAGATGATAGTCCCGCCGAGGGGTGTGCCGGTGCGCCACCCGGGTGAGCGGGCATGGTTCCATCGCTGATGTGCACGTGCGGAGAGCAGGGAACGGACAGGCGCGGCTGGTGCGCCCGCCGGTCCCCGCCGCACCCACGTTCACCTGGGACGAGGACGCGCGGCGGCTGTTGTCGGCTCCCGCGGGCTTCCGTCGCGTGCTCGGCGGGCCGGGCACCGGCAAGACGGCGTTGCTCGCCACCGCGGCCGCGCGCCGGATCGCGGAGGGGGCGGATCCGGAGAGCGTGCTGCTGCTCACGACGTCCCGCCGGGCGGCAGACGCGCTGCGCGCCGACCTCACGCGGCGGCTCACGTCCGATCCGGACCAGGAGTCTCCGCTGCCGCGCACGGTGAGTGAACCGCTTGTGCGCACAGTGCATTCGTACGCGTTTTCCTTGCTGCGCCTCGAAGCTCGCGCCGAGGAGCTGCCGCCGCCGCGGTTGCTGGCGGGAGCGGAGCAGGACGTGGTCGTGCGCGAGCTGCTGGAGGGCGACCTGGAGGAGGGCGCGACCGGGTGGCCGGAGCAGTTGCGTCCGGCGCTGACCGTGCCGGGGTTCGCCGAGGAGTTGCGCGACCTGCTGATGCGGGCGGCCGAGCGGGGGCTCGGGCCGGAGGATCTGACTGAACTCGGGCATCGCCAGGACCGCGAGGAGTGGGTCGCCGCGGGGCACTTCTGGGCGCAGTACGAGGAGGTCACCCAGCTGCAGGGGGCTGGCGGAAACGCGCTCGGCCTGCCTGCCGCGCCCGCGCTCGACGCCGCCGAGCTGGTGACGTCGGCGTTGCTCGCGCTGGAGGACGACGACGAGCTGCGCGAGCGCGAACGAGGCCGGGTGCGGCACTTGTTCGTGGACGACGCCCATCACCTGGATCCGTTGCAGGTCCAGCTGATCCGCACGATCGGGCACACCGCCGAGGAATTCGTGGTGGCCGGCGATCCGGATCAGTCGGTGTTTTCCTTCCGTGGCGCGGACCCGAAACTGTTCGCCGATTCCGACAACGACGGCGACCGGACGGTCATGCTGACCACGTCGCACCGGCTCGCTCCGACGGTCCGGGCGGCGGTCGCGAAGCTCGGTGCGACGCTGCCGGGCGCCTCGGCGCATCGGAAGTTGGTTACCCCGCAAGGGAAACGCGGCGGCAAGGTCCGAGTGCGGCTGATGCCGACTCCGGCGGCGGAGGCCAGCTGGATTGCCGATCAGCTCCGCCGGGCGCATCTCGTAGACGGGGTTCCGTGGTCGGAGATGGCGGTGCTGGTGCGCTCTCCGGCGCGGACTTTCCTTGTGTTGCAACGCGCTTTGCGTGCGGCCGGGGTGCCGATCGGTTCGGCTACTGAGGAATTGCCGTTGGCGAAACATTCCGCGGTACGGCCGTTGCTGGCGGTGTTGCGGATCGCGGCGGAACCGGAATTGCTGGACGTCGACATCGCGGAGATGCTGCTGTCCTCGTCGCTGGGCGGGGCTGATCCGTTGGCGCTGCGGCGGCTGCGACGCGGTCTTCGTCGGCTGGAGCTGGCAGGCGGCGGGCAGCGGTCGAGTGACGAACTGCTCGTGGAAGCGCTGCGGGGCGGGGACATTCTCGTCGGTCTTGCCGACAACGAGGCGCTGCCGGTCCGTCGGGTCGGCAAGTTGCTGAGCGTCACGCACCAGGCGGTGAGCCGCGGGGACGGCGTCGAGCAGGTGCTGTGGGAGCTGTGGCAGGCGAGCGGGCTGCAGGAACGGTTGCTGCGGTTGGTGGATCGCGGCGGTTCGCTGGGCGCGCAGGCTGATCGTGACTTGGACGCCGTGGTGGCATTGTTCGATTCGGCGGGCCGGTATGCCGACCGGTTGCCCAAGGCGAGTGTCGCGGCGTTCGCGGACTATCTGTCGTCGCAGAACATCGCGGGAGACACGCTCGCTCCGGCGGCTATTCCGGGTGAAGGGGTTTCGCTGCTCACCGCGCATGCTTCGGCGGGTCGCGAGTGGACAGTCGTCGCGGTCGCGGGGGTGCAGGAGGGCGCGTGGCCGGACATGCGGCTGCGCGGTTCGTTGCTGGGTGTGGAGCGGCTGGTCGACCTGCTGTCCGGAGTGGACGAACACGACAAGGTGTCCGCGATCGCGCCGATCCTTGCCGAGGAGCGGCGGCTGTTTTACCTCGCGGCGAGCCGGGCGCGCCGGACGCTGCTGGTGACCGCGGTGGCCGGGGAAGATGAGCAGCCGTCCCGATTCCTCGACGACCTTGAGGAAAACGGTGCCGACGACGGCATGCTCGACTCCCGGATGAAGCCGCCGGGCCGGTCGCTCGTGCTGGCCGAATTGGTCGGCGAACTGCGCGAGGTCGTGTGCGACGACAAGGCGGACCCGGAACGTCGGCAGCGGGCGGCGAAGCAGCTTGCCCGACTTGCTGCGGCTGGGGTTCCGGGGGCGCATCCGGACACCTGGTACGGGTTGATGGAAGCGTCCACAGAGGACCCGGTGCACGGGCCGGGCGACCTCATGCGGATCTCGCCGTCCACTGTGGAAATCCTGGTGAAGTGTCCGCTGCGCTGGCTGATCGAACGACACGGCGGCAGCGATCCGGCCCAGCTGGCGGCGGTGACCGGAACTCTCGTGCACGGCTTGGCGCAGGCGATCGCGGGCGGAAGCACCGAGGAGCAGATCCAGGCCGCGCTGGACGAGGCGTGGGTGCGCGTGGACGCCGGTGCGCCGTGGTTCTCCCGGCGTGAACGGTCCCGGGTAGAGACAATGCTGCGCAACTTCGTGTCGTGGTTGGAAAAGTCGCGGCAGGAGCTGATCGAGGCCGGGGTCGAGCAGGACATCGAAGTCGAGTTGCCGATGGGCGACGAAGAGGTGCGCGTGCTGCTGCGCGGCCGGGTCGACCGGGTCGAGATGGACAAAGACGGCCGTCCGGTGATTGTGGACATCAAGACCGGCAAGGTCCCGGTCTCCGGTGCGGACGCGGAGAAGCACCCGCAGCTCGCGGCGTATCAGCTGGCGGTGCTGCTCGGCGCGGTCGAGGGCAAGAACACGCCTGGTGGCGCGAAACTCGTCTACGTGGCCAAGGGGAACAACAAAACCGGTGCCACGCAACGGGATCAGCCGCCGATGGACGAGGACAGCGGACGCGAGTGGCTGGAGCTTGTGCGCTCCGCCGCGGCTGCCGCGGTCGGTCCGGACTATCAGGCGCACGAGAACGCCGACTGCGACCGGTGCCCGGCGCGCGGTTGCTGCCCGCTGCGTCCGGAAGGGCGTCAGGTGACCGGACCGTGAGCCCGGTGGTGATCGCCAACCCCGTCGGACCCGCGGAAATCGCTGACGCACTGGGGCTGCACCGTCCGACGCCCGAACAGGCGACCGTGATCGCGTCGCCGGTCGAGCCGTCGCTGGTCGTCGCGGGCGCGGGCGCGGGGAAGACCGAAACCATGGCCGCGCGCGTGGTCTGGTTGGTGGCCAACGGAATCGTGAGCCCGGAGCGAGTGCTCGGCCTGACCTTCACGCGGAAAGCCGCGCGTCAGCTCGGTGAGCGAGTCCGGGCGCGGCTTCGTCGGCTCGCGGGTTCGGGTTTGCTGGAGCGGATCGACCCGTCAGGTGCCCTGCGGTCCACTGTGGTCGCGGGCGAGCCGACTGTGTTGACTTATCACGCGTATGCCGGGCGGTTGCTTTCGGAACACGGGTTGCGGCTTCCAGTGCAGCCGGGCGTCCGGTTGCTGTCGGAGACTTCGTCGTGGCAGCTTGCGCACCGGGTAGTGTCCACTTGGGACAATGACCTCGACACCGACCGCGTGCCGCCGACGGTCACCGCGCAGCTGCTCGCGCTTGCCGGTGAACTTGGCGAGCATTTGATTTCGACGGAGAAGCTCGGGCAGTACACCGAATGGCTGTGCGAGGTCATCGAAAACGCTCCGCGGGCTAAAGGACAGCGCGCGTCGCTGCCGGTGAAGCTTCAGGACGTATTGGCAGCGCAACGATTCAGGCTCGCGTTGCTGCCGTTGGTCGAGGATTACCACCGGCGCAAACGGGCGGAAGGCGCGCTTGACTTCGCGGACCAGATGTCGCTGGCCGCGCAGCTCGCGGACGGATATCCGGCGGTGGTCACGGGGGAGCGCGAGCGTTACGGGGCCGTGCTGCTGGACGAATACCAGGACACCGGGCACGCACAGCGAGTTTTGCTGCGGTCATTGTTCGGCGGCGTTGACCATCCGCCGATGCCGGTGACTGCGGTTGGTGACCCGGCGCAGGCGATTTACGGCTGGCGCGGCGCGAGTGCGGCGAACCTGCCCCGGTTCACCACGGACTTCCCGCGCCGCGGCGAGGAACGGCTCGAAACTGCGCACGAATTCGGGCTGCTCACGAGTTTCCGCAATCCGCCGGAAATTCTGGAGCTGGCCAACGCGATCTCGGAACCGTTGCGGCAGCGCGGACTCGGCGTCGAACGCCTGCGGGCGCGCGACGGTGCTGGTCCGGCGGACATCGCGGTCGCGTTGCTGCCGGATGTCCGTGCGGAACGCGAGTGGGTCGCCGACGCGATGGCGCAGCGTTGGCATGCGGAGAAAGAGGAATCCGGCAAGCCGCCGACCGCTGCGGTCCTGGTGCGCCGACGGGCGGACATGGCCCCGATCGCGGCGGAAATGCGGATGCGCGGGCTGCCGGTGGAGGTCGTGGGCCTCGGCGGGTTGCTGGACGAACCGGAGGTCGCCGACCTCGTTTCCACGCTGCGGGTGCTCGCCGATCCACTGGCGGGCAGTGCGGCGGCTCGGCTGCTGACCGGTGCGCGCTGGCGGATCGCGGCGGCGGACGTCGCGGCATTGTGGCGGCGGGCCAACGAACTCACCTCGCCCGAGCCGCGCGCGAAGGAGGGCGACGAACCGGAACTGGTCGCCGAGCGCGCGGAACAGGCCGGGCTGATCGACGCCGTCGACGAACCCGGTGCGCCCGAGCGTTATTCCGCGGAGGGGTACCGCCGAATTCGTCGGCTGGGCGCGGAATTGACCGCGTTGCGGCGCAGGTTGGATCAATCGCTGCCGGAATTGGTGGCGGACGTCGAACGCACGATGCTGCTTGACGTCGAATCGCTCGCCCGTCCAGGTTCGGCTGGCCGCGCGCATCTGGACGCGTTCGCCGAAGTCGTTACGGATTACGCGGAAACCGCGCCGACCGCGACTCTGTTGTCCTTTGTGGACTACCTGAACACTGCAGCGCACGCGGAAGACGGCCTCACACCTGGTGAAGTGCAGGTGGTTCCGGACCGGGTGCAGGTGCTCACCGTGCATTCGGCCAAGGGGCTGGAATGGGAAGTGGTGGCTGTCCCGCACCTGGTCGCTGAGGTGTTTCCGGGCAAGCGTCGTTCGTCGTCGTGGTTGCGCACTTCTACCGCGCTGCCCGCGCATTTGCGCGGTGACTCGGCGGACCTGCCGAAGCTGCAGATCGCAGAAGGCTACGACCGCAAGGAAGTGCAAGAAGCACTGGAACTGCACGAGGAAGGGTTCGTCGCGCGCGAAGCCGACGAGGAGCGACGACTGTGTTACGTCGCGCTGACCCGTTCCGAACGCGCGCTGCTCGTTTCCGGGCATTGGTGGAATGAAAGCAGCACCCGCGCCAAAGGGCCGTCGATCTTCCTGTCCGAGATCGCCGAGGTGCTGGGCGAGGCCGACCCGCCGCTGGGCGTGGTGGACGTCTGGGCCGACGAACCGGCGGAGGACGAGGAGAACCCGCTGGTCGCGGACTCGCGGACGGCGAAGTGGCCGGTGGATCCGCTGGGCGACCGGCGGTCCGGCGTGGCCACCGGGGTGGATCTGCTGCGGGCGGAAATGGCTGCCCTGGAAGAAGAACCGGAGCCGGAACCCAAGGCAGAACCCGAACCGGAAACCGAGCCTCTCCCGGCAGCCGACGACGACGAAATCCCGCTGCCGCCCGAACCCGAGGACGAAGACGAATATCTGCCAGACGACTTCGAAGACGACGAAGACGTCATCGACCCGGAAGACCCGGACGGCTGGGCCGCCGACACCGACGTCCTCCTCGCCGAACGCGCCCGCTCACAGTCCACAGTGGATCGCGTCGCATTGCCTGCGCAGCTGAGCGTGAGTCAGCTGGTGGACCTGGCGTCCGATGCAGACGCTCTCGCGCAACGCTTGCGTCGACCGCTTCCGTTGCCGCCCAACACCTTCGCCCGCCGCGGCACGGCGTTCCACAGCTGGCTGGAACAACGCTTCTCCGGCGACCGGCTGCTGGAGATCGACGACCTCCCCGGCGCGGCCGACGTCGGCGAGGCTCCGGACACCGATTTCGAAGCCCTGCAAGAAGCTTTCGAGAACAGCGAATGGTCCGACCGCGTCCCGGTGGCCGTGGAGGTGCCGTTCTCCGCGGACGTCGAAGGCATCACCCTGCGCGGCCGGATGGACGCCGTGTACGCGGATCCCGACGGCGGCTGGACCGTCGTGGACTGGAAGACCGGTTCGGTCCCATCCGAAGAACGGTTGCCAGCGCTGGCTGTTCAGCTCGGCGCGTACCGATTGGCCTGGGCGGCGCTGAAGAAAGTCCCGGTAGAACGGGTGCGCGCGGCCTTCCACTATGTCCGACCTGGACACACGCTGCGCCCGGCTGACCTGCTGGACGCGGAAGGCCTGCGTGCCTTGCTGCGCAACGTTCCCCGCGAGTAAGAGCTAGGCCCGATCGCGCACGGTCAACGCCCAGTTCACCAACGGCCACTGCATCGGCAACCGCAGCCACGCCACCGCGCGATCCCGCGCCGGACGGCCGCGTCGCTGATAGTCCAGCGCCATTTTCACGTTCCCCGGGAACACCCCGACGAACAGCAGCGCCGCCGCCAATCCGCCCAGCCGGCGCGTGCGCGGCAGCGCGATCCCGGCGGCGACGGTCAACTCGGCGACGCCCGAGGCGTAGGTCCACGTGCGCCGGTCACCGGGCAACTCTTTCGGGACCAGCGCGTCGAACGGCTTCGGCCGCGCGAAGTGCAGGACGCCCGCCCCGGCCAGGAGAGCGGCGAGAAAATGGGCCGGACGTTGCGACGCGCGAGGTTCGGGCATGCGGCAAGCCTGCCACAGCATGATCGCCGTGACGGGTGTGCGGGTGCTCCGATTGGGTTATCCTCCCGGCTGTGAGTGACGCCGAACGCGCGTTGGGGGCCGGTGCATGAAGGCCTTGAAACGGCTGCCCCTGAACGTCCGGTTGAACGACCGGCCCGACCACGAGCTCGTCGGCGTGATCCGGATGCCGGAGCTGACCGTCAGCCCGATGCGGGCGATCGTCAAGCGGATCATCGGCGCGCTGCTGGCGCTGCTCGCCACGGTGCTGATCGTCTACCTCGACCGGGACGGCTACCGCGACGCCAATGGCGACGGCCTCTCGCTTCTCGACTCGCTTTATTACGCGACAGTTTCCCTCTCGACCACCGGCTACGGCGACATCGCCCCGGCCACCGCGTCCGCGCGGCTGGTGAACGTCATCGTGATCACGCCGCTGCGGGTGCTCTTCCTCATCGTCCTCGTCGGGACCACCCTGGAAGTGCTCACCGAGCGCTCCCGGCAGGCGTTCAAAATCCAGAAGTGGAGGACGAAGGTGCGTGACCACACCGTCGTCGTCGGTTTCGGCACGAAGGGCCGCTCGGCGGTCAACGCGCTGCTCGGCGACGAGGAGGTGCAGGCCAATCGCGTCGTGGTCGTCGACACCGACCAGCAGGCGCTGGACGCGGCGAGCGCGCTCGGGCTTGTCACCGTGCACGGATCGGCGACCAGGGCGGACGTCCTGCGCGTCGCGGGCGTGCAGCACGCGCGGGCCGTAGTGGTCGCGCCGAACCGCGACGACACGGCCGTGCTGGTCACCCTCACCGCGCGCGAGCTGGCCCCGAAGGCGCACATCGTGGCTTCGGTGCGCGAGGCGGAGAACGTGCACCTGCTGAAGCAGTCCGGGGCGAACCAGGTCGTGGTGTCGAGCGAAACCGCCGGGCGGCTGCTCGGGATGGCGACGTCCACTCCGCTTGTAGTGGACATGGTCGAGGACCTGCTGACCCCGGAATCCGGACTGGCGATCGCCGAACGCGCCATCGAACCGAGCGAGGAAGGCGGCTCGCCGCGGCACCTGCCGGACATCGTGCTCGGCGTGGTGCGCGACGGGGTGCTTTTCCGGGTTGACGCTCCGCAGGCGGACGCGCTGGAGCCGGGGGACCGGCTGTTGTACGTCACCGGGTGCCGCCGCCGGGGTGACTGGTCCCGGGTCGGTCACCGGGGCACCGTTGTCCTGCCCGGGCGCCTCCGCCGGGGGCGCTGATTCCTCGGG
>NZ_JBSFNS010000195.1:0-9168 GCF_053587275.1 Amycolatopsis sp. NPDC003676 | reverse complement strand
GTCGGTGTGGGGGTGGGGCTGGTGGTGGGGGCGCTGCTGCTCGGCCGGCACGGGCAGCGCGTCGCTCGGTTCGGACGCCAGCGCGATCTCGCGCGGTGCGGGGCGTCGATGAGTCGCTGTGTGACGAGCCTGGGCGTAGCGAGTCTTCGGCTGAGTCGGTGTTCCATGTCGATCTTGGGATGAGTTTCGGCGGCGGACTGCAGTGCGGGTCGTCATGTGTTGTTCCAGTTCACCGAGGGGCGATCGTTGCCAGGCGGGGCCGCCATGCGCAGTCTGGGCGACGGGACACGATGCACGCCGCCGCGCCGCCGGGCACCACCTGAATCCGGACCGGGGCGAGACGACACCACCCGTCCGGGGCGACCGGGTCACCGGCTTCCCACACGCCGACCCCTACGCTGTCCGGCATGGCCGCGACCAGTCAGCACGGCGCCGGGCCCGCTCGGCGCGCCGGCGGGGACGGCGGCCTGCTGCTGTTCCGGGTCGGCGGGGTGCCCGTTTTGCTCGCCCCGTCGTGGTGGATCGGGTCGCTCGTCATCGTGGTGCTCTACGCGCCGCTGGTCGGACGGCTGCTCCCGGACGTGTCGACGCCGACCTCCTGGCTGCTCGCCGCCGCGTTCGCGGTGCTGCTCGGCCTTTCCGTGCTCGCGCACGAACTGGGCCACTGCCTCGTCGCGCTGCGGCTCGGGATTCCGGTCCGGCGGTTGCGGCTTTTCCTCCTCGGCGGACTGTCCGAAGTGGCCCGTACGCCGCGACGGCCGGGGCAGGAAGGGCTGGTCGCCGCGGCGGGTCCGGCGGTTTCGCTGGTGCTGGGCGGATTCTGCTCGCTGCTGCTGTTCGCGGTCCCGCCGGACGGCGCGGTGTGGCTGCTGGTCGCCGAGTGCGCGGTGGCGAACTTCGCGGTCGGGTTGTTCAACCTGCTGCCGGGGTTGCCGTTGGACGGCGGACGGCTCGTGCGCGCCGGGGTCTGGGCGATGACCGGGTTGCGGGCCAAGGGAACGAAGGCCGCGGTCGCCGGCGGAGCCGTGGTCGCGACCGGTCTGATCGTGTGGGCGCTGCTCGGGTTGGCGATGCAGAGCCCGGACCGCTGGCTGCGGCTCGGCGTGTGCGTCGTGACCGCGTGGTTCGTGATCCTCGGCGCGCGGTCCGAGCTGGCCGCCGAAGCCCGGCGCGGCTGGCCTGCGGGGCTGGAACTGTCCGATTTGGTGCGTCCGGTGCTGCAATTGCCCGCGGAAAGCCCGGTTTCCGACGCCTTGGCCGCGTCGGCGGGACGGGGCGTCGTGCTGGTGCGCGCGGACGGGGTCGCGGCCGGACTGCTGGACGAGCAAGCCGCACAGCAGCTGGCAAGCATCAGCCCGCACGCGCCCGCCGAACAGGCCGCCGAGCCGATCCGCGCGGAGACCGTGTTGCTCGCGTCGGAACCGGGCGAGGAGATCGCCGAGCGCGTGCGCGAGACGCCTGCCTGGCAGTTCCTCGTGGTCGACGACGAAGGCCGCCCCGCGGGCGTGCTGCGCCGGGAAGACCTGCGGACCGCGCTGATGCAGGGCCGTCGCGCTCAGTGAGGCACCCGGGCACGACGCGCGCGGGACGACCTGCGAGGATTCGACGTCGGCGTTCCGGGTTTGCAGTGGAGGAAGAAGTTGTCGGTCAGCGGACCGTTTCGTGCAGGTGACCGGGTTCAGCTGACGGACTCGAAAGGCAGGCACTACACCCTCACGCTCGCCGACGGCGGCGAGTACCACACGCACCGCGGCGCTCTCGCGCACGACGACCTCATCGGCCGTCCCGAGGGCAGCGTGGTCACTTCGGCGGGCGGCAGCACGTATCTCGCGCTGCGTCCGCTGCTGCCGGACTACGTGCTGTCGATGCCGCGCGGTGCACAGGTTATCTACCCCAAGGACGCCGCGCAGATCGTGATGTGGGGCGACATCTTCCCGGGCGCGCGCGTCCTCGAAGCCGGCGCCGGTTCGGGCGCGCTGACGTGCTCGCTGCTGCGCGCGGTCGGTCCGGCGGGACAGGTGTTCTCCTACGAGATCCGCGACGACCACGCCGAGCACGCCGAGCGCAACGTCGAGAAGTTCTTCGGCGAGAAGCCGGGCAACTGGACGCTCACCGTCGCCGATCTGGCCACGCACACCGGCGAGGTCGACCGCGTTGTGCTGGACATGCTCGCGCCGTGGGACCAGCTGCCGAACGTCGCCGCGCACCTCGTGCCCGGCGGGGTGCTGACGGTTTACGTCGCCACCGTCACGCAGCTGTCCCGCGTCACGGAATCGCTGCGGGAACAGCAGTGCTGGACCGAGCCGGAGTCGTGGGAGACGCTGATGCGGCCTTGGCACGTCGTCGGTCTCGCGGTGCGGCCGGACCACCGGATGGTCGCGCACACCGCTTTCCTGCTCACCGCACGCCGTCTCGCCGACGGCACGGTGTCGCCGCGGGTTTCACGACGGCCCAGCAAGGGCAAAGGCTAACCAGGGACGCACCAGCGACCGTTCTCGCGCCGCAGCGGGAACGGCGTGTCTTTGTGCCCGCCGGTGCCTTCGACCCGGACAGTCACGGTGGCGTCGTCGCCCGCGATCGCCGGCTGTCCAGTGAGTGAGACGCGAAGCGGGCCGGCGGCGTCCCATTTCGACTGGAGTTCCTTCAACGCCGCGGCAGTTTGCGGTTTGCAAGTGAGAGTGCCGAATTCGGCGGAGTCGGCGCGCGTGATCGCGTCGACGAGAGTGCGCGCGAGCGCGGCGATCGCGGCCTGATCCGCCGCGGGTGCGGGACTCCGGGACGCGCTGGTTCGCGGCGGAGGCGGGGGAGCGGGCGGCTCCGTCGTGGTGCGGGCGGGCCCCGGCAGGCCGATCAAGACCAGGCCGAGGACACCGCCCGCGACAGCGACCGCGAGCAGGACGAGTGCCGTGCTGAGCCGGCGTCTCACCTAGTGGTCCGTGCTGACCTTCCCGAGGCACCAGGCCCCGCCCTGGCGCAGGGCGGTGAGGGTGCCGTCGGCGGTCTTCGTGGACGTCGTGACGTGGTACTTCACCGTGGCCTGGTCGCCGCTTTCCTGCGGGCTGCCGGTCAGCTCGAAGTGGATGCCCGAGGGCATCTTGTCGGTCGGCTTCTGGCCCTTGGTGAGGCTGGTGCAGAGCAGCGAGTACAGCCCGTCGGTGTCGGAGCTGTTGTACGCCGCGGAAGCGGCGTCGAACAGTTCGCCCGAGGTGGGTTTAGCACCCGCCGCCGCCGGGTAGTTGCCGCTGCTCGAGCCGGACGACGACGAACTCGACGGGGACGACGACGAACTGCCGCTGGACTGCGGGGCCGCGACCGGGGCCGAGGACGACGCGGGCGGGGCGGCGTTGTTCTTGTCCTTGCTGTCGCCGGTGAGCCAGATGACCAGGCCCGTCCCGCCGCCGAGGAGGACCACCGCGGCGATCGCGATGCCGACGATCAGGCCGGTCTTCTTCTTTTTCGGCGGCTCCTCGCCGAACCCGCCGAACTGGCCGCCCGGCTGCTGCCCGAACGGCCCGCCGGGCTGGCCCGGCTGCCCGAACTGCCCGAACTGGTCCGGCTGCTGGCCGTACTGCTGGGGACCGCCCTGCTGCGGGTATCCGCCCTGGTAAGGGCCTTGGCCAGGGGCGCCGGGACCGCCGGGGCCGGGCGCGGAGGGGAATCCGCCGGACTGCGGGCCCTGCGGCGGCTGCCCGCCCTGGTTCCATCCGCCCTGCTGAGGCTGCCCGTACGGCTGCTGGCCGCCGGGCTGCTGCCCGTACGGGTTCGGCTGCTGTCCGTAGCCGCCGGGCTGCTGCGGCGGATAAGTCATTTCGGTTCCCCCTGCCGTGCGTACGAAAGTCCTGGCCACGTGCGGAGCGTGGCCACCCGGGGATGCTAGCCAGCCGAGCGCGTTCGCGCGCAGCCAACCCGCAAGTCGGGTTTGCGGTCCGCGCCGCGGGGCATCCGTAGTGCGTTCAGTTCCGCGTTGCGGAAACCCGCGCGGAGCGGATTCCCGTCCGCGGCACCGAATCGGCCGCTTGCGCTGCGCTCGCGGCCGTGCTGGCCGGAAGAAAAAGCGCGACGCGCCGGTCTTGTGATGCGGAAAGGCCTTTTCTTGTCGGTGATCGCCGGTACCGTGGAATGAAAAGCACTCCGAGGAGGTGCCCGATGCATCATGACCTTCCCGGAGGTCGGCGCGAGGAGGCCGACCCTTCAGCAACCGGCGGAGCAGGGCAGACACCAGAGGAACAAGCCCGGCAGATCCGTTTTCTCGAGGAAGAAGTGGCGCTGCTGCGCCGCAGGCTCACCGATTCTCCGCGACAGAACCGCGTTCTCGAACAACGTCTCGCCGAGGCGTCGGAACGGGTGAGTCAGCTCACCGAGCGGAACACGAAACTCGTCGAAACCCTGCGCGAGGCGCGGGGTCAGCTGCTCGCCCTCCGCGAAGAGGTCGACCGGCTGGCCCAGCCGCCGAGCGGCTACGGGGTGTTCGTCGAGGCGTACGAGGACAACACGGTGGACGTCTACACCGCGGGGCGCAAGATGCGCGTCTCGGTGTCGCCCGCGGTGGAGGTCTCGTCGCTGCGGCGCGGGCAGGCGTTGCGGCTCAACGAGGCGCTCACGGTCGTCGAAGGCGGCGATTTCGAGCGCACGGGCGAGGTGTGCGCGCTGCGCGAAGTGCTCGCACCGGACGTCGAGGGCGGCGCCACGCGCGCTCTCGTGGTCGGCCACGCGGACGAGGAGCGGGTCGTCCTGCTCTCCGGCCCGCTCGCCGAGCAGCCGCTCAAACCGGGCGATTCGCTCCTGGTGGACTCCAAGGCGGGCTACGCCTACGAGCGGGTCCCGAAGGCGGAGGTCGAGGACCTCGTGCTGGAGGAGGTGCCGGACGTCCGCTACGAGGACATCGGCGGCCTGACCCGGCAGATCGAGCAGATCCGCGACGCCGTGGAGCTGCCGTTCCTGCACGCGGACCTGTACGAGCAGTACCAGCTGCGCCCGCCCAAGGGCGTCCTGCTCTACGGCCCGCCCGGCTGCGGGAAGACGCTCATCGCGAAGGCGGTGGCGAACTCGCTGGCCAAGAAGGTGGCCGAGGCTCGCGGGGACCAGGCGGACGGCAAGTCCTACTTCCTCAACATCAAGGGCCCGGAGCTGCTGAACAAGTTCGTCGGCGAGACCGAGCGGTCGATCCGGCTGATCTTCCAGCGGGCGCGGGAAAAGGCCTCCGAGGGCACCCCGGTCATCGTGTTCTTCGACGAGATGGATTCGATCTTCCGCACCCGCGGCTCGGGCGTGTCGTCCGACGTGGAGACGACGATCGTGCCCCAGCTGCTGTCGGAGATCGACGGCGTCGAGGGGCTGGAGAACGTCATCGTCATCGGCGCCTCCAACCGCGAGGACATGATCGACCCGGCGATCCTGCGGCCGGGCCGGCTCGACGTGAAGATCAAGATCGAGCGTCCGGACGCCGAGGGCGCGAAGGACATCTTCTCGAAGTACCTGGCCGAGGGCCTGCCGATCCACGCCGACGACCTGGCGGAGTTCGGCGGGGACCAGAAGGCGACGTTCGACGCGATGATCCAGCACACCGTCGAGCGGATGTACGAGGAGAGCGACGAGAACCGGTTCCTGGAGGTCACCTACGCCAACGGGGACAAGGAAGTCCTGTACTTCCGCGACTTCAACTCGGGCGCGATGATCCAGAACATCGTGGACCGGGCGAAGAAGTCGGCGATCAAATCGGTGCTGGAGACCAAACAGCCCGGCCTGCGCGTGCAGCACCTGCTGGACGCGATCGTCGACGAGTTCGCGGAGAACGAGGACCTGCCCAACACCACCAACCCGGACGACTGGGCCCGGATCTCCGGCAAGAAGGGCGAGCGGATCGTCTACATCCGCACGCTCGTCACCGGCAAGAACCAGGAATCGGGGCGGGCGATCGACACCGCCACGAACACCGGTCAGTACCTGTAGCGCACCGCGAACCTGTGGGGCCGCCGGATTCCTCCGGCGGCCCCACAGGCCGTTTCAGACCCGTTCCAGGACCGGTTGCCGCGCCCGGGAAAGCCGGCCGTGCGACGCCAGGATCCCGAGCACCACGAGCAGTGCGCCGACCGGTTCGTTCCAGTGCACCGGCTCGTCGAGCACCAGCACTCCGAGCAGAACGCCGACTACTGGAGTGAGGTAGGTCACAGCAGACGCGTTGGCGGCGCCCCAGGCGGTCGCGATGGCGGTGTTCCAGGTGTAGGCCACGCCGGTGCCGAGCACGCCGAGCGCGAGCATGGACAGCACCACGGCGAGATTCAGATGCACCGGCTGCGCGGCGATCACCGGTGTCGCGGCGAGCAGAATGACGGTGGCGAAACCGGTTTGCCCGAACGCGACGACGACCGGATCGGGATTGCGCGGCGACACGAATTTCCGCAGGTATACGAAAGCCATGCCGTAGCAGGTGGTCGCGCCGAGACAAGCGAGCTGCGCGAGGACTTCGTGGCTGAGGTCGATCCCGCGCCAAACGCCGACCAGCGTGAGCACGCCGGCGAAACCGATCAGCAGCCCGGCGGTTTTCGGGCGGGTGAGCCGCTCTGCGGGCAGGGCGGCCGCCGCGAACAGCATGGTCAGCAGGGGAGTGGTGGCGTTGAAGATGCTGGCGAGCCCGGACGCCACGTACTGCTCGGCCCACGAGTACAGCAGGAACGGGCCCACGCAGAACAGCAGCGAAACCACCGCGAGATGCGCCCACAAGGCGGGGTCGCGGGGGAGCGATCGCCTGCGCAGCACCAGGAACGCGCCGAGCGTCAACGCGCCCAGCGCGACGCGGGCAAGCGCGACCTGAGCCGGGGACAGCCCCTCCAGGCCGACCTTGATGAACAGGAAACTCGCGCCCCACACGACGGCGAGCGCGACGAACCGGGCGGCGATGCCGAACCTCACTGAACCTCCGAAACGGCCGGATGACTGCTGCGGCCAGTCAACGTCCGCGCCACGCCCGGAGTCCAGCAGGTTTCCGTCACTGCGTTCGACGTCAGTGTATAACGCCCTATACTGCGCCGCGTGAGCACAGACAACGCCCGCCCGCGCCCGCCGATCACCGAAGCCGACGTACTGGCCTGGCTGGAGACGACCGCCGCCGCCGTTCAGGCGGGGGAGCTGAATGCGAACGACCTGATCGACCTGTTGGGGGAGTTGCGGCGTGCGTCCGCGGCCTGCGCCGACGCCTCCGACTGGGCGCTGCTGGCTGCCCGGGAGGAGGGGGCCAGCCTTCGCCAAATCGCGCCCGTGTTTGGCAAAGGCTACGTCCGAGCGCCTGCGGCCCGCCTCGAAAAACTCCACCGCCAAGCCCAAAACTCCGGCCAATGGCTCGCCATCCTCCGGCACAAACAAAGTGTATAACGACCTATACATCTGGCGATGAGAAAACGCTCTGCGGTTACTCGTCTAGGCACGCGTGACCATTTCCTAATACCGCTCTAGACAAGGAGATTCTGATGGACCGCATCGCGGTGGGGCTGGCCGCGCTCGGCCGTCCGGCTTATATCAATCTGGGGCGGGACTTGCCGGAAGTGCGTGATGTTCCGTCGATGCGGGCCGCGACCTACGAGGTGCTCGATGCTGCTTACGCGGCGGGGGTGCGGTGGGTGGATGTCGCCCGGTCTTACGGGCGTTCGGAGGAGTTTCTCGGCGGCTGGTTGGCGGAGCGCGGGCACCGGGATGTGACTGTGTCCAGCAAGTGGGGGTACCGCTACGTGGGCGAGTGGCGGCTTGATGCGGACGTGCACGAGGTCAAGGAACATACGTTGCCGCGGTTTCGTGAGCAGTGGGCGCAGACGCGGGAGCTGCTGGCGGGGCACGTGGATCTGTACCAGGTTCATTCGCTCACTGTGGACAGTCCACTTTTCACTGATCCGGCGTTGATTGACGCGCTGGCTGGGCTTTCCGAGGCCGGGGTTGAGGTCGGGTTCTCCACGTCTGGGCCCGAGCAGGCGGAGGTGGTGCGGCGGGCGTTCGAGCTCGAGTCGGGTGGGCGAGCGGTGTTCTCGTCGGTGCAGTCGACGTGGAATGTGTTCGAGCCGTCGGTCGGGGCGGCGTTGGCGGAGGCGCGGGCGGCCGGGAAGCGAGTGCTGGTCAAGGAAACTCTCGCGAATGGGCGGCTTGTCGTGGAGGCTCCGGAGGCGTTGCGGCGGGTCGCTGAGGCGCATGGGGTGGGGCCGGATGCGGTTGCGGTGGCCGCGGTGCTTGGGCAGGAGTTTGATCCGGTGGCGGTGATTGGGCCGTCTAGTCCGGCGCAGTTGGCGGCGAACCTCGCTGCGGTGCGGGTGCGGTTGAGCGAGGAAGAGCGCGCTGTGCTGGGGGAACTGGCGGAGGACGCGCGCGAGTATTGGGCGCATCGATCCCACCTCGGGTGGAGCTGAGCTGGTGCATTACCCTCGGGGCCCAGCATGGCCCGGGGCGGGACGGGCAACATTGAGCGCGGAGGGGCAACGTGCGTCGTCGGCAGGTGCCAGCGGTCGCTGTGCTGGTCGGGCTGGGGGCGCTGGCCGGGCTCGCTGGGTGCGGCAATCGGCCTAATAATCTTGAGACTTACTACGACGATCCTGTTCCCTCGCCGGGTACTAGTGCGCCAGTGGCTCCGCCGGTGTCGCGGGCGGTCGATCCGCCGGTCGTTTCTTCTTCTGCGGCACCGGATCCGCGGTGGGCGGAGGCTGCTCTGCTGTCCGATTCTGACGTTGCCGAAGAGGGCGTGACTCCCGGTTCGGGGCGGGTTTCCGGATGCCTGACCGGGTTGGCGGCGGGTGAGCGCAAGTCGGTGAGCTGGGTGTATCCGAGCGGTTCGGCGTTGACGCACGAGGTCACGGTGTACGCGGACCGCTCCGGCGAAGACGTCGTGGCGGGTGCGCACTGCGCGGGTGCCGAGGTATCGCTGCCGCCGCAGCCGGGAATCACGGTGCAGCGGGCGTGGTGCGAAGGCTCGACGTGTGCGGTGCTAGTGGCGAAGGGGAATCTGGTGTCGGCGTTGAGTGTTGCGGCTAGTACTCCGGCTCGGGCGCAGGATGCGGCTCGGCGGTTGTTGCCGAAGGTCGTGGCTAAGTTGGCGGGGTAGGTCGCCAAGCTGTGTTTTTTTGGCGCCGACTTCGTCGTCGCGTGCGGGATCGCTTTTATGCCGGCGTTTGGGGGCTGCCCGGCGTGACGGGC
>NZ_JBSFNS010000194.1:0-9293 GCF_053587275.1 Amycolatopsis sp. NPDC003676 | reverse complement strand
GGTACGTGAGGGGAACCCTGAGGGAATCAGATTCCCTCAGGGTTCCCCTCACGTACGTTTGATGCGGCGAAGCGGGGTCGGGCGGGGGTTACGCCGCAGCGGGTTCTTCCGAGAACTGCGTGTGGTACAGCTCCGCGTACCGGCCTTCCTTCGCCAGCAGTTCGTCGTGCGTGCCGCGTTCCACGATGTCCCCGTTTTCCACCACCAGAATCAGATCCGCCGCCCGCACGGTCGACAGCCGGTGCGCGATCACCAGCGACGTGCGGCCTTCCAGGGCACCGGTGAGCGCTTCGCCCACCGCGGCCTCGGATTCCGAATCCAGGTGGGCGGTCGCCTCGTCCAGCACCACGACCTTGGGCTGTGCCAACAAAAGCCGCGCGATGGTGAGCCGCTGCCGTTCGCCGCCGGAGAGCCGGTAGCCGCGTTCGCCGACGGTCGTGTCCAGTCCGTCCGGCAGCGAGTGCACCAGATCGCCCAGCCTGGCCTTTTCCAGCGCGGCCCAGATCTCGTCGTCCGTGACCTCCGGACGCGCGTAACTCAGGTTGGCGCGGATCGTGTCGTGGAACAGGTGGCCGTCCTGGGTCACCACGCCGACGGTTTCGCGCAGGGAGGCGAAACTCAGGTCCTTGACGTCCACATCGGACAGCCGCACCGATCCGGCGTCCACGTCGTACAGCCGCGGCAGCAGCGAAGCGATCGTCGACTTGCCCGCACCGGACGATCCGACCAGTGCGACCATCTGCCCGGCCTCCGCGCGGAAGCTGAGGCCGTGCAGCACTTCTTCGCCGCCTCGGCTGTCCAAAGTGGCCACATCCTCCAGCGAGGCGAGCGAGAACTTGTCTGCCGCCGGGTACCCGAACCGGACGTCTGAGAACTCCACCGAAACGCCGCCCTCAGGCAGCTTCTTCGGCTCGGCCGGTTCCTTGATCATCGGCTCCAGGTCCAGCACCTCGAAGACCCGCTCGAACGACACCAGCGCGGTCATCACGTCCACGCGCACGTTCGCGAGCGCGGTCAGCGGCGTGTACAGCCGGGTCAGCAGCAGCGCCAGCGCCACCACGGTGCCCGGTTCAAGCTTCCCGGTGAGCGCCAGGTAGCCGCCGAGGCCGTAGACGAGCGCCTGCGCGAGCGCGGACACGAGCGTCAGGCTCGTCATGAACCAGCGCGTCAGCATCGCGGTGCGCACGCCGATGTCGCGCACGCGTCCGGCGCGGAGGCCGAAGTCGGCGACCTCCTGCCGCGGCCGGCCGAAGAGCTTCACCAGCGTGGCGCCCGGCGCGGAGAACCGTTCGGTCATCTGCGTGGTCATCCCGGCGTTGAGTTGCGCGGCCTCGCGCTGCAGTCCGGCCATGCGGCGGCCGAGCCGCCGGGCGGGCAGTACGAAAATCGGCAACAGCACCAGCGCGACGAGCGTGACCTGCCACGAGAGCGACACCATCACGATCAGCGACAGCACCAGCTGGATCACGTTGGTGACCAAACCGGACAAAGTCGCGGTGAAGGTGCGCTGCGCGCCGATCACGTCGTTGTTGAGCCTGCTGACCAGCGCACCGGTGCGAGTGCGGGTGAAGAACGCGATCGGCAGCTTCTGCACGTGCTCGAACACCGCCACGCGCAGGTCGAGGATGATGCCCTCGCCGATCCGCGCGGACTGCCAGCGTTCGGCGAGGCCCATCCCGGCGTCGACGATCGCGAGCACCGCGATCACCACCGACAGCCAGATCACCGCGTTCAGCTCGTGCCCGCCGACGATCGCGTCGACCACCTTGCCCGCGAGCACCGGCGTCGTCACGGCGAGCACCGCCGAGATCACGGTGAGCACCAGGAAGGCCAGCAGCCGCTTCCAGTGCGGCCGGGCGAACCGCGCGACGCGGCGGACCGTGCCCCGGGTCAGCGCTTTCGGCGCGTCGCCCGCCCGCATGGCGGAGCTCAGCAGCGCCCAAGTGTTGTCCATTGGAGTGTCCCCCAGCTCGTGAAAACCTCTAGATTAGTTGAACTTTTTTCCGGAGATGACCTGCACAACACCGGGACGCCCGGCATTCTTCCCGATGTCCGCGAAGGACTCCCCGGTGGACTCAGATTCCCCGCAGGAGCCCCTCAGGGACCTTGGGCGCGGGCGCGGCACGGGCGGTGCGGGACGGCGGGGCCCGGCTCGGTAGCCTGGCGTTTCGGGGTCGGCGAGCTGGGGAGGAAACGCGGGTGCAACTGCTGATGGCCCCTGCGCGGGCCGGAACAGCCCATCCCGTGCGCGTCGTCGCGTGGGATCTCGTCTTTTACCTCGGCTGCTTCGCCTTCGCGCTCGGCACCGCGCTCGCTTCGGAGTTCTACGGCTACCGGATCTGGGGCAATTTCGCCGTCGCCGGATACGGATTGGCGGCCGCGCACAGTGCCTGGCTGACGATTTCCGCGCGCCGCGGAATGCAAACTAAAGGCAAATTCGGTTCCCGCTGGATCGGAATCGGCGCGGTTGTCGTGCTCGCGATGTGTGCGCCGTTGCTGATGCTCGTGATCCGGCGGCTGACCGGAACGGACTGGCTGATCACCCCGTTCTCCTGGGCCGCGCAGCCCGAGGTGTGGGTGATCGAACGCAGCGCGGATCTGTTGCTGCGGCACGGAACCCCGTACGTCGACTTCGCAACACTCGGCCGCGCACCGGAAGTGAACGACTACACCCCGTACGGCCCGGTGATGACCGTCTTCGGGCTGCCGCGCGCGCTGCTCGGCGGCAATCCGGTCCTCAATGCACTGACCGACGCGCGCTGGATGTTCGCGCTCGCCGCGGTGATCTGCGCGTACGCGTCCTGGCGGCTGCTGAACCGGCCTCGTATTCCGGTTTTCGCCGCACAGCTCGCGATCGCCTGTCCGCTCACCGCCCTGACCTGGGCGGTCGCCGGCCCGGACCTCGCGATCGTGGGCCTGCTCGTGCTGACGTTCGCGCTGGCTTCTTCCGGCCGTCCAGGGTGGACTGGTTTCGTGCTGGCGCTGGTGATCAGCGCGAAACTCATCGTCGCGCCGGCGGCCGCGGTGCTCGCGGTATTCGTTTACCGGCGGGCGCGCGGCGAAAATCCTTGGGCCGCAACAGGTCGTTTCGCGGGCGCGCTGGCCGCGACGACGATCGCGCTGCATCTGCCGGTGTATCTGGCGAACCCGGCGGCGTTCACCGAGCACGTGATCCGCTTCCCGCTCGGCATGGGCGCGGTCCGCTCCCCCGCGGCGAGCCCGCTGCCCGGGCATCTGATCGCACAGGCCGGACCGGCCGGCACCGCGATTTCCCTGGTACTGGTGGGTGTTGCGGCGGTGGCGATGCTGATCTGGCTGGCACGCCGGCCCCCCGCGACGGGATCCGCTGCACTGACGCGAACCGCCGTCGGACTCGGCGCGTTGATCCTTCTCACTCCGGCCACCCGGTACGGCTACCTCGTGTACCCGCTGGTACTCCTCGGCGCCGCGCTGACCTTCCGGGATTCCGGACCGACCGCGCGCCCCCCGCGCAACGGCCGCGCTGACGCTACTTCTTCTTGACCCGCGTGGCCCCGCCGCGCCCCCGCAGCTGGACCCCGGACTCCGACAGCACCCGGTGGACGAACCCGTAGGACCGTCCGGTGGATTCGGCCAGCGCCCGGATGCTCGAGCCCTTCTCGTATTTCTTCTTCAGGTCAGCGGCCAGCTTGTCGCGCGTGTTGCCGGTGATCCGCGCGCCTTTCTTGAGATCAGCCACGTCGATCGCCTTCCCGCCGAGTGGTTGTTCCGGGCCATTCGCGGCCCCTGCCGGGGCAATGATCGAACACTACGCGCCGGATTGCCAGACGACAGCCGTAAAACGATCGAAACCGCGATCACATTGGGCCATTCCAGTGCTTTGCCCGACACGGTAAGCACCCGAACGGACGCACTCGGTCAGGCAAGCTGGACAAGTTCAAGATAATCCGCGGACCAGTGGTCCTCGGTGCCGTCCGGAAGCAGGATCACGCGCTCGGGTTCGAGCGCCTCGACCGCGCCCGGGTCGTGCGTCACCAGCACGACGGCGCCGGCGAAGCTGCGCAGCGCGTCGAGCACCTGCGCGCGGCTGGCCGGGTCCAAGTTGTTCGTCGGTTCGTCCAGCAGCAGCACATTGGCTTGGCTGGACACGAGTCCAGCGAGCGCGAGCCGGGTCTTCTCGCCGCCGGACAGCGTTCCGGCGGGCTGGTCGAGCTGTTCGCCGGTGAACAGGAAGGACCCGAGCAGGTTCCGCAGCTCCTGCGCGCCGGTGTCCGGCGCGAGATGGCGGATGTTTTCCCACACCGACGCTTCGTGGTCGAGAGTTTCGTGTTCCTGTGCGTAATAGCCCAAACGCAATCCGTGACCCGGTTCGACGGATCCGGTGTCCGGCGTTTCCATTCCGCCGAGCAACCGGAGCAATGTCGTCTTTCCGGCGCCGTTCAATCCGAGCACCACGACCTTCGAGCCGCGGTCGATCGCCAGATCGACGCCGGTGAAGATCTCGAGCGAACCGTACGACTTGGACAATCCGTCCGCGGTCAGCGGCGTGCGCCCGCACGAGGCCGGCTCCGGGAACTTGATCCGGGCCACCTTGTCCGCCTGGCGCGTCTCGTCGAGCGAGGAGAGCATCTGCTCCGCGCGCCGGGCCATGTTCTTGGCCGCGACGGCCTTGGTCGCCTTCGCGCCGAGCTTCGCGGCCTGTGCCTGCAGCGCGGACGCCTTCTTCTCGGCGTTCGCGCGCTCGCGGCGGCGGCGCTTCTCGTCGGTGGCGCGCGCGTCGAGGTAGCGCTGCCAGCTCATGTTGTAGATGTCGATCTCGCCGCGCGTGGCGTCGAGGAACCACACCTTGTTCACGACGTCGCCGAGCAGTTCGACGTCGTGGCTGATCACCACGAGCCCGCCGTCGTGCTGCTTGAGGAAGCCGCGCAGCCAGTTGATCGAGTCGGCGTCCAGGTGGTTGGTCGGCTCGTCCAGCAGCAGGATCGTCTCGGATTTGCCGCCGGCGCCCGCCTCGGCGGCGGCGAACAGGATCCGCGCCAGCTCGACGCGGCGGCGCTGACCGCCCGACAGGGTGCTCAGCGTCTGGGCGAGGATGCGGTCGGCGAGGCCGAGGTTCGAGCAGATCCGCGCCGCTTCGCTCTCCGCGGCGTACCCGCCGAGCGAGGAGAACCGCTCCTCGAGCCGCGCGTAGCGGTTGATCGCCTTGTCCCGCTGCTTGTCGTCGACCAGCTCGGACATGGCGGTCTGCGCTTTTTCCATGTCGCGCAGCAGGGTGTCGAGGCCGCGCGCGGACAGCACGCGGTCCTTCGCGGTGACCGACAGGTCGCCCTCGCGCGGGTCCTGCGGCAGGTAGCCGAGTTCGCCGCTGCGGCGGACGTCGCCGGCGTGCGGTTCGCCCTCGCCCGCGAGGACTTTGAGCGAGGTGGTCTTGCCCGCGCCGTTGCGGCCGACGAGGCCGATGCGGTCGCCGGACTGGATGCGGAGGGTGGCGCCGTTGAGCAGGATGCGCGAACCGGCGCGCAGCTCAAGGCCAGTGGCCGTGATCAAGAGAACTCCCGGATACGGGGGCGGTCAGATGGACATGCTGGAGCGCCCCGGCACCGCGTGCGATGCGGGGCGGGCGGTTATTCTCTCTGAATCCGCACGAATGCCCTGATGACCACGAGCCCAGTGTACGGGTCGGCGTCGAACGGTTTTCGCGGCCGTGTCCGGATTCACTCCGGCGCCGCTGTCGGATCCCTCACCACCAGCTCCACGGCGCGCAGCTCGTCGAGTGCCCGGCGGTCTCCGCCGAGGTCCACAGCGTCCACTTCGGACAGTCTGGGCAGCAGGACTTCGTACGCGTCTTGAACAGCGATCAGCCGTGGCGCCCGCACCCGGCGAAGCAGAAGTCGACTGTCAGCCCAGAGCGTTCGTCTTAAGTGCGCAACGGTCTAAACGGGACAGTCACGGTAGCCGTGGCGTCGCTTTCGGCGGCGACGTGCACTTGAGCGTGCGCCCGTCCGCCGCCTGCGACCTGCCGTGCCGGATACGGTACGGGGCCGCCGCGCGCATGGCGACGGCCCCGCATCCTCCTCAGGCGAGCTGAGGCCCCGTGGTCACCGTCTTGTGCACGTCCGCCGGATGCCCGGCCGCGACGTACCCGTTGACGTGCAGCGAAACGCTGCGGATCGAACCGGTGTCGCCGCCCGCGGTGTCGACGACCTTCAACGTCCAGGTCCCGTCCGCCGACGTGCCCGCCTGGGTCTGGGGCGTCACCGGCCGGTAGGTGCCGGTGAACGGCGCGTCCGCGGACCCGGTCGAGCTGAACAGCTTGGTCGCGGAATCGTCGAAGACCACCTGGCAGAGGTTGTTGCCGCTGCCGCCGCCCTTCTGGAACAGCGTCGCCGTCGCGCCGGACGGCGAGGTCAGCGTGCCGACCAGGTCGTTCACGTAGGTGTGGTCGATGCCGACCGTGGTCGCCTTCTCCGCGGCGGTGCAGGTGGCGCCGTCGATCGAGAGCGACACCTTCGAGGCGGGGCCGACGCCGCTCACCACGAGCGGAACCGACGCGCCGAGCGGCGAGTTGTCCGGAATCGCGACCACCGGGCCGGCGTAGGCGAAGGCCTGCGAAACCGGCGACGGCGTGCCGACCGGCAGCGAATACGTGCTGGTGCGCGGCGAGTACGAGCCCGCGAACGTCACCTTCGCGTTGAGCACCACCGGCGAGCCGAGCTGCTGACTGGCCGGAACTGTGACGGTGAAGTCGTTGATTCCGGTCTGTCCCGGGCTGATCGTGCCGTACGACTTCGCGCGCGGTTCGATCGTGACGCCCTGAGTCGGCGAAGTGAGCACGACGCTCGTGGACACCGCGGTGCCGTCGCCGGTGTTCTTCACCGGCAGCGTGACCGTCGCGGTGTCACCGGGGTTGAGCGTGCTGCCGCCGTTGGGTCCGCGGACCGTCGGCTGCCCGGCCTCCGCGTACGGCTGCGGGCTGGCTCCGGTGTACGCCAAAACCTTGTCCGCCAACAAAACTCCGGCACCGGTGAGATTGTCCGTCCCCGGTGCTTCGATGTCCACCGCGGTCTTCAGGAACGCCTCGCGAATGTCTGAAGAGGACAGTCCGGGATTGCCGGAAAGCACCAGGCTCGCGATCGCCGCCGCGTGCGGTGCGGCGGCCGAGGTGCCGAAGAACGGGTCGAACCCGCTCACCGAGGTGCGCACGCCGTCCGCGGCGGTGATTTCCGGCTTCTGCCGTACTTCTCCGCCGGTCGAGGACACGTTGCCCGGGGTGATCGGCGTTCCGTTGGCTTCGTAGAACACGCGTCGCGGGCCGTCCGAACTGAACCGTTCCGCCTTGCTGGCAGCGGAATACGCCGCCGGATACGGTCCGGTCGGGTTCGCCGGGTCGCCCGGTTCGAGCGGCCGTCCGAATGCCTTCTCGGCCGGTGCCGCAGCCACCGCGAACGCCTTGCGCGCCGCGGCGTGGCCGACGACCGCGCCCGGCGTGGAGTACGCCTTGAGCCCGTCCGCGGAGTCGCGGAACCGGCTGCCGAACGCGGTCAGCGAGAGATACCGGCTGGCCCCGGAGAACTTGACCACGGCGAGCCGCAGGCCGGTTCCGCCGAACACCGGGGTGGCCAGCTGCTCGTACGGGTCCTGGGTGCCGTTCTGGACGTCCTGGCTGAAGCTCACGACGTTGCCGCGCGCGTCGAGGAGGTAGAGGTCGTAGTCGTCGGCGGCCGCGCCGAGCGGGTCGGACCAGTGCAGCGTCACCGGGATGTTGGCCGACGACGCGTCCGAGATCGGCTCGAACACCTGCTTTCCGGCCGTGCCCGCGAAGTTGTGCGCAGTGCCGGCGTATTTGCCGATCGAGGTTCCGGAATCGACGAAGTCGCCTTCCCAGTGCGCCGCGGTGCCGTCGGCGACGTTGCCCTCGTTGCCCGCGGAGGAGAAGTAGAGCGCGCCGTCGGCGGTCACGTCGTTCACCGCTTGCGCGATGATCCAGTCCTGGAACGGGGATTCCTTGAAGTAAATGACGTCGTCGACGATGACGTCGCAATGCGCTTCGAAACGGAGCTTGCGGATGTTGTCGGCGAAACTCGCGTCGGAGGTGAATGCCGTGGCGAAACCGAGCTTCGCGTTCGGGGCGAGGTCGTGGATGATCTCCAGCATCGCGGTGCCCTCGTCGCCGCTGCCCGCTTGTCCGGCCAGGACATCGACCGCCGGAAGCTCGCCCTTAGTGCGCGAAACCTCGAGCGAATCGACCCCGTCGGACAGCGCACACGCCTTCACGCCGGTGCCGGTCACGCCGAACTGCTGGCGCGCGGTGTCCGCGTTGTGCGCCCGGTCGCCCGCGCTGACGACCTGCGTTTTGGTGCCGATCGCTTCCTTCAGCTGCCGGTCGATGCGGTCGGCCTTCTGCTGCTTGGTTTCCTTGTCGTCTTTGGTGTTTTCGCGCTGCCGCGCCGTCATCGCCTGATCCGCGGTCTCGACGTGCTTCACGTCGCCGCGCTGCGCGATCTCCGGCAAGGCGGTCAACGGAACCTCGGCGCGGATGCTCGCCGCCGTGCTCGACACCGCGCGTACCTCGGCTCCCGCTTTGCGCAGGTCGTTGACGAGCCCGTCGCTGACCTTCGTGACGCGGATGTCGACCAGCGCTTTGTCCGCGGTCTTGGCGATTCCCGGCAACGCGGCCGCACTCAGGCTCCGCGTGCGCATTTTCTCCTGGACGAGCAGCTTGCTGTCTATTTTGGACTCAGTCGCGGTCTGTCCTGCTTTGACAGCCTGCAATGCCGCGATCTGGCTTTTCGCAGTGGAGTCCACAGTGGACTCCTGCGCTCCGGCGATGGGCGGGGTCGCCAGCCCGGCGGCGAGCACCGCCGCGGCGACCACGCCCGTCCGTCTTCTGGCGGTACTTGTCGAGGCTCTAGGTGAACGGGTACGACGCACGTGCGCCTCCGATCTCACACCGCGTGCCCCGACTCACGCTGGCCAACGCCGGTGATCACCGGCTGGATCCAGCTAAGTACCACTTCTGTCCGGGAAAAACGGCCGTTGGGGTGACGTTGGGCAGGCAATATCCGTTGCCCGCCGGACGTCGTAGGCCGTTCGGCCGCATCCGCCCGGGTCCGCACGGGAGCGGGCCCGCCAACCCAGAGTTCCCGTGCCGAGGGATTTCAGCCGGCTCCGCGGGCGCGTTTGAGGCCCGCCCGCCCGGCAGGAGCCGGGTGCGCGGTCCGCCGCCGGTCGGGAGTGGCTGGTGCTCGCGATGGATTGGCGTCCGTCAGCGGGCGGTTTCGCCTGGGCGAAGCAGGTCCTCGCGCAGCACCCGC
>NZ_JBSFNS010000193.1:0-9607 GCF_053587275.1 Amycolatopsis sp. NPDC003676 | reverse complement strand
GGCATCCGTGCATTCCCGGCGGTGCGATCGAGAGGACTTGGACGTCAATGCCGGCCTCGTCCATCCACGCGACGCGTTGGTCGCCGATGTCGAGCAGGCGTTCGGTGAGGTCGCCCCGGTCGTTGAGCGCGATGCTCGGATCGCCGGATTCGGCGCGCAGCATCCGGTCGATGCCGGGGGTGGTCCAGTGCTCCTCGATCGCGACGGTTTTCATCGGCCTCCTCGTTATGGCTGGTGCTTTCGAGATTACCAGTTTTCGGTTAACCGGCCTTGGGTGTTTTTCGGACGTGGTGCGCGATAGCGACCGCGACTCCGCTCGCGACGAAGAATGCGGTTACCGCCGGATTCATGGATTGAGACAAACTGGGCGCGCTTTCCGGACTTAACGCCCAGAGTGCGAGGACGCCGAGATAGACCGCGGCCAGTCCGGCGGACCACCAGCGCAGCGCGCGCGGCTGGGAATTGCGCAGGCTGGAGACGACGAGCGCGATCAGCGGGATACCGGAGAGCAATGCGAACTGCCCGAGGACGAGCGCGGGCACGGACCACGCGGCGATCAGGATGGGCAGGGAGGCGCGAGGTGCGGTCATGACGATTCTCCTTCGCGGGGGTTGTGGTCAGTGGCGGCAGTGGGCTTCGGCGGCGGTCTTCAGGTCGGCGAGCCAGAGGTCCAGCCCCGGGGCCAGGTATTTGATCGCGGTGGCGGGGTCGGCCTCGATTTGCGGACCAGTCCAGCTTTCTTCGGTGCGGACGACGACTCCGCCGCGCACCGGGACGAAGTTCCAGACGTGCGTTCCCTTGTCGATCCGCAGGCCCTGGCCGATCGCGGGGCCGGACCAGCGGATGCACTGGCCGGGCTTGACCTGGTGCACGGTCGACGTGATGACCAGCGTGGTGGCCGGCGTCGACGGCGTGGCCGGGGCGGGCGTGGTCCAGCGGAACCGCGAACCCGGGTGCAGCCTGCCCGGGTCGAGCCGCTTCATGCTCGTGACCGGCTTCTGCCACTGCGGCCAGCTTTCGACGTTGGTGTGCAGCCGCCACACGGTGCTTAGCGGGGCCTTGACGAAGGTCTCCGCGCGGTGGTGAAGCTGGGCTGTCTGATCGATGCCTTTGCCTTGGCAGGTAAGGGAACCCGGGTGCGTGGCGGCTTCGGCGGGTGCGGCACCCAGAAGTCCGGCGGCGATCGGAAGGGCGAGGAGGGCGGTGCGCAGGCGGCTGGTGTTCGGCATCGTGAACTCCTTTAGTGACTGTTAATAGTATTAACTCTGGTTAAGACCGTACAGCCACGCGGTCGTGAACGTCAATAGCGGAAGTGAAGGGGCTTAACTACACTGGGCGGGGATGAGCAAAGGGGAACGGCCGATGACCGAACAGGCACCGCGGGAGCGCTACCGCGAGCAGGTGCGCGGGGAGATCAAGCAGCACGCGCGGAACCAGATCGCCGAGGCGGGGCTGCCCGCGCTGTCGCTGACCGCGATCGCCAAGCAGATGAGCATGACCGTGCCCGCGCTCTACCGGTACTACCGCGGCCGGGACGAGCTGATCACCGCGTTGATCCGGGACGCCTTCCGGAGCCTCGCCGACACCGTCCGGGCGGCGGCGGATTCCGGGGCGGACCTGCTGGCCCTCGCCCACGTCATCCGGGACTGGGCCAAGGCCGATCCGCAGCGCTACTTCCTCATCTACGGCACGCCGGTGCCCGGCTATCACGCGCCGCCGGACACGACGGCGATCTCCAACGAGGTCATGGAGGTCCTGATCCAGGCGAACTCGGCCCTGGGCGAGCCGGAATCGGCGACGACGTTCCACGTGCACCTGGAAACCCATCGCGAGTGGGTGGACAGCGACACCGTCGGCACCGGCGCGGTGCGGCGCGCGCTGTCCTTCTGGACCCGCCTGCACGGCGTGCTGTCGCTCGAACTGGCCGGCCACTTCACCGGGATGAAGTTCGACCCGGCCCTGCTCATCGACGACGAACTAGCCGAGCTGAAAGCGTAACCGGAAGTGACTGCGGGTGACCGGGTCGGTGGGCTGACGTAGCCGTCGGTGAGCAGTGGACAATGGCGCGGTGACTGAGCAGCGCACGTATGGTGACCGCGTCGGCGTCGTGACCGTGACCTACTTCCCCGGCGAAACGCTCGAGAAGTTCCTCGACACGCTCGACAAGGCGACTGACCGCGACGTCCATGTCGTCGTCGCCGACAACGCGTCCACCGACGGCGCTCCGGAGAAGGCCGCCGAACGCGAGAACGTGACGCTCGTCAGCATCGGCGAGAACGTCGGCTACGGGACGGCCGCCAACCGGGGCGTCGCGGCGCTCGACGACAGCTACGGCTGGGTCGTCGTAGTCAACCCGGACCTCGAATGGGAACCGGGCTCGCTCGACGCGCTGATCGAGGTCGCCGGGCGCTGGCCGCGCGGGGCCGCGTTCGGGCCGCTGATCCACGATCTCGACGGGACCGTCTACCCGTCCGCGCGGCTGCTGCCGTCGTTCGGGCGCGGGATCGGGCACGCGGTGTTCGGCAAGGTCTGGCCGGGCAACCCGTGGACCCGCGAATACCGCCAGGAGAACGCCGCGCCGACCGAACGCACGTCCGGCTGGCTGTCCGGATCTTGTCAGCTCTTCCGGCGCGAGGCGTTCGACTCCGTCGGCGGCTTCGACACCCGCTACTTCATGTACTTCGAGGACGTCGACCTCGGCGACCGGCTCGCGAAGGCGGGCTGGCAGAACGTCTACGCCCCGTCGTCGAGCGTGATGCACATCGGCGGCCACTCGACGGCGCGCGCCTCGGCGAAGATGCTGCGCGCGCACCACGCGAGCGCCTACCGCTACCTCGCCGACCGGCATCAGGGGCTGCTGTGGAAGCCGGTGCTGGCGGCGGTGAAGCTCGGGCTGGCGTTGCGCGTGAAGCTGGAGACCCGCGAGGGCTGACGGCCCGCAATGCCGGGACCCCGGTGCCGCCCGTGCCCGTAAGTGCGTGAGGGGAACCCTGAGGGAATCAGATTCCCTCAGGGTTCCCCTCACGCACCTCGGGGCATCGGGCGCCGGGCTCGGCGACGAGTGAGGAGGCGCACGCGGTTTGGGCGGGGTCCCCCGTGCGCGGGCACCTCACTGGGTTTTGCCCCCGGCATCTGGAAGCATGGCGTCGTGCAGGTTTCCGACCCCCCGCATAAGAGCCCCGTCAAGCGGTGGCTGCAGGTGGGCATCCCGATCGCGACCGGGGTGCTCGTCGTGGTCTTGACGTGGCTCGCCGGCCCGGGGCTGCTCGGCATCCACGCGAAGTCCCCCGGTGCGCCGGTGGACGCCCAGATCACCAAGGCCGTCGACTGCTCCGTTCCCGGGGCCGCCGAATCGGTCTCGTTCCAGCTCGGCGGCAAACCGCGCCAGGGCACGCTCGACAGCTGCGGGCACGGCAAGGACGAGCATCTCCAGGTGCTGGTCCCGGACGACGCCCCGGACAGCGGCGTCGTCTCCGTGACCACTCCGGACACCTCGGCGGGTTCGCAGGACCTGCGCGCGCCGATCGCCCTGGCGTTGCTGGTGTTCGCCTGCTTCTGCGGCGGGATGTACGCCTACCTGGTGATCCGCGGTTCGGGCAAGCTCGCGCTGCTCAGCTGACGCTCCCGGCTGACGACCGCGTGAAGTGCGGACGGCGCTCTGGGCAAACCACTGCACCCGCAGCGCCAACCCTCGCCGGGACTCATCCGCGATCAACGAACCACTACATCCGTAGTAGTAAAGTGCGCCGGAGGCAGTCGCCCTCAGTGAGCCACTACATCCGTAGTGCCGGGATTGCGTCGGATGCGGCCCACCAGCCGCGGACCACTACGGACGCAGTGCCAACTAGGTCAGCTGACGTCCGAAGCAGAGGCCGCGAAGGTGTTGCAGTCCGCGATCCGGTTGTCCTTCGCCCCGGCGCGCCACCACTGCGCGTAGTGCGCGTTGGTGCCGTGGTCGTGGCTGCGGGAAGTGTTGTCGCCGCGGGTTTCCTGGTCGTTCCAGGCCTTGTTGTACATGTCGCGGGTGATCGTGCCGCCGCGGTCGACGTGCGCGCCCAGGAACATTCCGGAGAAGCACTGCGCCTGCAGTTCCTTGCGGCGCGACATGTCGAGGCCCTCGGGGCTGTTCTGCCCGGCCGCGTAGATCTTCTGCCACGCGGCGTCCATGATGCCCGCGACTTCCTGCACGTGGTGGCCGTACTCGTGGGCGAACAATGCCAGGTAGACGCCGGGATTGTTGCCGTACTGGTCGGTCTGCAGGCCCTTGAACGGGACGTACAGGTTGTTCTCGCAGTAGTACGCCGCGGTGGCGATGCCGACCTGGATGGTGCCGCATTCGGTGTCGAAGCTCGGTCCGGTCGGGAAGTGCAGCGCGGGCGGCGTGAACGGCAGGTTGTAGGACTCGAGGAACGGGCCCCACGCCGCGTCGAGGCATTTGCTCGCCGCGGTGAAGAACGCTTCCGCGCCGTCCTGCGTGCTGGTCCACTGCGGGAGGTTGCAGACGAGGTTCTGGAGGCCGGCGTTGCGGTCCTGCAGGATCGGGTGATCAGCGAGCTGGAGGATCTTGTGCGGGCCCGCGCTGGCGGAGGTGCTCGGGCTTTCCGACGAACTGGTCGGCGCGCTCGACGCGGTGGACGAGCCGCTGGTCGGCGGCAGTTCGGTGGAGGACGTGGGCGCGGGCGGCGCGGCCTGGTAGCCCGCGTTGCTCGGACCCGACCCGCGGTTCAGCGAAACGATCGCCACGACGCCCAGCGCCAGCACCGCGACCGCGCCGAGGCACAGGCCCACGATCAGACCGGTCGGTTTGCGCGGCGGCACCGGATAGGACGGCGGCGGCTGCTGCCACGGCGGCCCCTGCGGAGGCGGGCCCTGATACGGCGGCTGCTGTGCCTGGTACGGCCCTTGTCCCGGCGGTGCCTGGTACGGACCTTGCGCCTGTCCCGGGTACTGGCCCGGCGGCACCGGTCCTTGACCCGGCACCGGCGGCGGTTGAACGGTCCCGCGTGGCGGCACCTGGCCGTAGGGCGGTTGCGTCATCAGGGCAGTCCCGGTGGGTCTCGGCGCGGGCCGGGCGTACCCCGGCTTGCCGTTCAGCATATCGGGGGACGCCCGGCCCGCCGCAGCACTTCGCCGGACTGGCTCCTCGCCCGGACGTCCCCCCAGGTCTGGCCGGGTGTCGACGGCTCTGGAAGAGTGACGGCAGCAACCGCAAGGGCCGTGCAGACGAGGGGCTCCGATGACAAATTCACCCGGTTCGCCCGGGCCGGGGGACGACACGCCTACGCCGAGCCGGGGCTTCGCGAGCCCCGATCCCGGCGCGACCGCCGCCACCCCGCCGGAGACCGGCGAAACGGACACCTCGTCCTCGCCGTCCGGTGCCAGCGCCGGAATTTCGTCGTCCGCCAGCGAAAACTCCGGTTCGTCCGTGGAGAAGCAGGCCGCTTCGGACGGTCCCGCTGGCTCGGATTCGTCGCCTGCCAGCGAAAACGCCGCTGGCGCGACGCCGCCGCCGGGCTGGGCGAGTCCGGCTGGCGCGGCTTCGCAGCCAGGCGGGCAGAACCCGGCTGGTGGGGCTTCGCCTTCGGGCGGCGCGAACCCGGCTGGCCCGACGTCGCAGCCAAGCGGGCAAAACGCCACTTCGCCTTCTACCGGTGAGAATCCGGCATCCCCGCGGCCGGGCAGCGAGACCCCGTCTGGCGTGTCTTCTTCCGGCGGCGAGAACCCGGCCGGCGCCACCCCGGGGCAGCCCGGCTCGTTCCCGCCTCCCGGCGCGACCCCGCCGCCGGCAGGCGGCCAGTGGCAATCTCCGGGCCAGCAACCGCTTCCGCAGTACCCCGGCGGCGGCCGTCCCGGCCAGGGCTGGAGCCCGCACGGACTGGGCAAACCGGGCGTGATCGCGTTGCGCCCGTTGAACGTCGGCGACATCCTCGACGGCGCGATCACCGCGATCCGCCGGTACCCGTTGCTGATCCTCGGGGTGGCCGCGGTCGTCGCGGTGATCTCGGCGGGGCTGAACCTCGTCGCGTCGCTGTGGCTGGTGCCCGATTTCAACCGGGTCGCGCAGCTCGGCCCGGCCGCGACGCAGCAACAGCAGCTCGACGCGGCGTACAGCCTGCTGGGTTCCGCGCTCACCGCGCTGCTGCCGACGCTCGTGATTTCCATGCTGGCGCAGACTTTCCTCACCGGCTTCCTCACCGTGGTGATGGGCAAGGCGGTGCTCGGCCGTCCGGTCGACTTCGGCTCGGCGATGCGCGAAGCCGCTCCGCGCCTGCTGCCGCTGCTGGCGGTCACCATCCTTTACACGCTGGCCACGATCGTCGCCGCGGCGTTCTGCCTGCTGCCCGCCGTGCTGCCGTATGTGTTCTGGTCGCTCACCGGTCCCGCGCTGGTGCTGGAACGCGGAACGATCGGGCAGGCGTTCACGCGGTCGCGCCAGCTCGTGTCGGGCATGTTCTGGCGGGTGTTCGGGATTCTGCTGCTGGCGGGCGTGATCGGCTGGATCATCTCGGCGATCATCAGCGTCCCGTTCAGCCTCGGCTCCGGCGCGTTCAGCGGCCTGTTCAACCCGCAGGCGACCCTGCCGAAGGTGACGACCGGCGGGCTGGTGCTGCAATCGGTGGGCAGCGTAATCGCGGAGACGATCATCATGCCGTTCACCGCGCTGGTCACCGTGGTGCTCTACATCGACCAGCGGATGCGCCGCGAGGGCATGGACATCGAACTGGCCAGGGCGGCGGGCATCCAGCCGCCGCAACCGCCGCAGCAGGCGTGGTGATCGGTTTTCTCGCCGACGTCCCGGTCGACATCGACCGGGACCCCGCCCGGCTGCGGGCGGCTCAGGAACTGACCGACCCGGGTTACGCGGCCGCGCGGCCAGGCTTTCTCGAGCAGGTCTGGCATTGGCTCGGACAGCGGATTTCCGAGCTGTTCAACGCGTTGTCCGGGGTGCCCGGCGGCCCGCTCGGCCTGGTGCTCGTGCTGGCGCTGGTGATCGTGCTGATCGTGGTCGTGCGGCTGCGGGTGGGCAAGGTCGGCCGGTCCGCGAAAACGTCCGGCGAGGTGTTCGGCGGGCGGCGGCGAACCGCTGACGAGTACCGGAAAGCCGCAGCGGAAGCCGCCGCTCGCGGCGATTTCGCCGACGCGGTGCGGGACCGGTTCCGCGCACTCGTGCGGGGGATGGAAGAGCGCGCGCTGCTCGACGTCCGCTCCGGCCGGACCGCGGACGAAGCCGTCGCCGAGGCCGGAAGGTTCCTGCCGGACCTGGCGGTTGAGCTGACGGCCGCCGCGCGGCAGTTCGACGACGTCCACTACGGCGGGCGGCCGGGCACCGAAGCCGGTTACCGCACTTTGTCCGAATTGGACGAACGCGTCCGGCGTGCGCGACCGGTTTTGGCGGACGCATGAGCACGGCTGTTTCGCCGGATCTGCGCCGAATCTGGCGTGGCGCCCGGGTTCCGCTCGCGATTCTCCTGCTGATCGTGATCGTCGCGGTAGTCATGGTCCTCAGCCTCGGAAAGCAGACCAGCGGCGAATTCGACCCCGGTTCCTACGAACCGCGCGGCAGCCACGCTCTCGCGCATTTGCTGGAGCAGCAAGGCGTTCAGGTCCGTGCCGTGCATACGCTCGCTGAGGCGCGCGATGCGGCCGACAGCGGAACTCTGCTGATCACCGCGCCGCAATTGGTGCCGACAAACGGGTTGGCTGACCTGCGACGTCGGGTTTCGCACCTGGTGCTCGTCGCGCCCGGATCGACCGCGCTGGGCATGACCGCGCCGACAGTTTCCCCGGCGGGAGCGGGAGAAGTCCTTACGCTGCAACCGGGTTGCACGGTCGGCGCGGCGGTCAGCGCCGGTTCGGTCACGCTCGGCGGACGGCACTACAGCACCGACGACAAGACAGCACGCACCTGTTATCGCGACGGTGCCGAACCGAGTTTCGTGCAGCTGGCCGACCGGACTGGCACCGTGACTGTGCTCGGCGCCGCGGACGCGTTCACCAACGACCAGATCGCCAAGGAAGGCAACGCCGCGTTCAGCATGCGGCTGCTGGGCGATCACCGGCAGCTGACCTGGTACGTACCGTCCACAGAGGACTCGGCGCTGGCTGGCGACAAGAAGCCGTTCGTCGACCTGATCCCGCCGGGCTGGCGCTACGGTGCGCTGACCGCGGGAATCGCGATCGTCCTTTTCGCACTGTGGCGGGCGCGGCGGCTCGGCCCGGTGGTGCGCGAGCCGCTGCCGGTGGTCGTGCGGTCGGCGGAAACGGCGGAGGGCCGCGCCCGGCTGTACCGGCGGGGCGGCGCGACCGGGCACGCGGCGGAAACCTTGCGCGAGGCAGCCAGGACGCGGCTGCGGAAAAGACTGGGATTGCCGCGCGACGCCGGCCCGCCCGCGGTGGTGGAGACGGTGAGCGCGCGGACCGGCCGGGCGCCGAACGAGGTCGGGGCGGTGCTGTACGGCCCGTCGCCGTCCGACGAGGCGGCGCTGGTGCGGCTGGCGGACGAACTGGACGCGGTGGAACGAGAGGTGGAGCGTTCTTGAGTACCGAACAGATGCAGGACGCGCGGGCGGCCCTGATTGCCTTGCGCACCGAGGTCGGGAAGGCTGTGGTCGGCAACGACGCGGCCGTCACCGGGCTCATCCTCGCGTTGCTCTGCCGGGGGCACGTGCTGCTGGAAGGCGTGCCGGGGGTCGCGAAAACGTTGCTGGTGCGGGCTTTGGCGGCTTCGCTGGACCTGAAGACGACGCGAGTGCAGTTCACGCCGGACTTGATGCCGGGCGACGTCACCGGGTCCATTGTGTACGACGCGCACAGCGGCGAGTTCTCCTTCCGCGAGGGCCCGGTCTTCACGAATCTGCTGCTGGCGGACGAAATCAACCGGACGCCGCCGAAGACTCAGTCGTCGCTGCTGGAGGCGATGGAGGAGCGGCAGGTGTCGATCGACGGCACCTCGCGGCCGTTGCCGGATCCGTTCGTCGTGATCGCGACGCAGAACCCGGTGGAGTACGAGGGCACCTATCCGCTGCCCGAGGCGCAGCTGGACCGGTTCCTGTTGAAGCTGACCATGCCGGCACCGTCGCGTGAGGACGAAATCGGCATTCTTTGGCGGCACGCACAGGGTTTCGACCCGCGGAACCTCGCTGCGGCAGGCGTGCGTCCGGTCGCTGGTGCGGCGGAGCTCGCCGCCGCGCGGGAAGCGGTCGCGAAGGTGACCGTCGGGCCGGAAGTGATCGGCTACGTCGTCGACCTCTGCCGCGCGACCCGGGAACTCCCGGCCGTGCGCATCGGCGTTTCCCCGCGTGGCGCAACGGCTTTGCTCGCCGTGACGCGTGCGTGGGCCTGGCTGTCCGGCCGGGATTACGCGACGCCCGACGACGTCAAGGCGCTCGCCCGTCCGGCGCTGCGGCATCGCCTCGACGTGCGGCCCGAAGCCGAACTCGAAGGCGTGACCGCGGACGGCGTCCTCGACCGGGTGCTGGCCTCCGTGCCGGTGCCGCGCTAAATGGCAGTCACCGGGCGGCTCGGGCTGCTGGCGCTCCTGGGGGCGCTGGTGGTCGGGCTGCTGTTCCCGTCCGGCACCGGCGTCGCGATCGTGGTCGCGGTGCTG
>NZ_JBSFNS010000192.1:0-9638 GCF_053587275.1 Amycolatopsis sp. NPDC003676 | reverse complement strand
CGGCGCAGCCCGCCCGTCCTCCCCAACCCGGCGTGCCGCCCCGGTCATCCGGCCGAAGTCCCGCGCGACGACCGCGGACGTAGTCCGTGAAGGGCCCGCGCCGTAGTCACACTCAGCTTCGGGGTGCCCACCGCACCGCTCAGAGCAATGTCGCCGCCAGGCGACGAGCCGAACGCGACGACCACCTCAGAGAGTCACCACAACCTCATCCCCCACCACCCGAACCGGAACCCCTCGCAACCCCACCCGGCTATCCGCCGGATGCCGCCCAGTCAAGACATCGAACTCGAACCCATGCCAAGGACAAACAATATTCCGATCAGCCGGATGAAACGCAGGCCCGGCACTCTTCCGATCCTCCCGAACCGGCTGAATCGTCCGCGGCATGATCTTCCCCTGGCAAACCGGCCCGCCCTGATGCGGACACACGTTATGCCAAGCCCGCACCTCCCCAGCATGGAAATAGAGCCCCACTTCCAGCCCGTCAACCTCCACCACGATCCGTTCCCGCGCCTGGAGATCCGCCAGACCGGCAACGACAACATCACGCTGAACCGCGCTCATTCGGCCCTCCGGTACCAGATCGCCATGTCGAAAAGGTTCACATCCGCGGCGTCCAGCAACGCAGTCACCAGAACAACAGTCTCCGTCGCAGTCAGCGCATCCTCACGAATCGGCCAGGCGATCTTGCCGACCCGGTCAGTCTTGGCGGAGAACAGCCGAGCCGCCGCATACAGGAGATCCGCGATTTCCGAGTCAGCGACCGAAGCAGCCCGGTCCTCCGAGACGATCTGAGAGGTCAACTCACCCAACCGAGATACCAGCGAAGTCAGTTCAGGCATCACGAAACCCCAGGACGGTCATGGAGCACACTGTGCGCAGCGGGCTTCCGGCGATCAGTGGGCAGATTGAAAACGCGCGCCGCGTTGAGGCCGAGAATGTTGCGCTTAGCCTGCTCCGACAAGAAGGGCAGCCGCGTAATAGTCGAAGGCGCATCCCAATCCCAATGCGGCCAATCCGACGAATACAACAACTGCGTCTCCGCGTTGAACGCCTTCATCCCAGCCTCCAGCAACTCCATGCTGGTCCGCTCCATAGGCTGACTCGTATACCACATATCCTTCATGTACTCACTAGGCAGCCGATTCAACCCAGGAGCCTCACTAGGCCGCATCAGCACCTCGTGGTCAAGCCGCTGCATGAGGAACGGAATCCACGCCAACCCGCTCTCGACCCACACCATCTTCAGCCGAGGGAACCGCTCCGGCATGGCGTTGATGATCCAGTTGGTCACATGAATCTGGTTGTAATGCGTAAACGACAACGCATGCATCGACAGGAACCGGTTCAGCTGCGCGAAAGAAGGGTCGCCCCAGTGATACCCGGAGTGGAACGCGAGCGGCTTCCCGCTGTCCTCGATCAGCTTGTACAGCCTGGTATAGACATCCGAATGGACCGGATTGTTGCGCGTCGAACACACCGTATACCCGATGATCCCGTCGTCATCGGCATACTTCTCGACCAGTTCCTCGCAAACCTCAGGCGTGTTGTACGGCAAGTACAACATCCCCTTGAGCCGGTCGTCCTGCGGCAGAACGACTTCAGTCAGCCACCGGTTGAAAGCCCGCCCGAGCACGACCTCGATCTCGTCCTGCGGATGCATGCCCAGCAGCAACATCGCACTCGGGAAGACAACCTGGTAGTCCAGTCCCATCGCGTCCATGCCGCGCCGGGCGGCGGCAACGAACGGATGTCCGGACACGCCGTCGAGCGGCTCCTTGCGCCCCTGATGCCCGATCCGTCCGCCAACGCTCTGATGTGACATACCAGGCTGGATGTTCAGCAGCGCGTTGTTCCCGGCGAACTTGCCGAACTGATCCATCCCGATCTGCCGCCACACATCGTTGTCGATGAGTTCCAGCACCTCGCCCCAGAAGTGATCCTCCGAGACGTGCGCGTCGATGTCGACGATGAAGTAGTCGTCGTACTCCCGCTCGGCCTGCTTAGTCGCGTGGGCGAGGACGTCACGGGTGTCGGTGCGCCCGCCGATCTCGGCGAGTTCCCGGATCCGCGGCCCGTCGGAACGCGGCGTATTCAAGGGCACGGATTCTTCCCTTCGTCCGGCGTCAGCGGGGCGCGACGGCGGCATCGGTCATCGTGGTCAGGTAGTCGTCGTCAGCGGGAGCCGCGTTCTCGTGCGGGATGACGACAGCGCGGTCCGGGCTCACCGCGAAAGTGTGTTCCTCGCCGGCAGTCGGGACGGTTTCCGCGGAGAGCTCAGCTGTTTCAGTGCGGACGCGCATCGGGAGACCATCCGCACGGACAAGAAGGTTGACGGCACTGCCCAGATAAGTAGTGCGCTCAACAGTTCCCCGGAATCGGCCCACACCAGAACCATCCGGAGACAGCCGAGCGTGCGCCGCACGGAACGCGATGTCAGCCCGGTCTCCCAAGGCAACATCACCGGTCGCAATCCCCGAGAAGACCAGCGAGGTGTCGTCCACGCGCACCTCAGCAGTCTTCCCGCGCACACCAGTGACGGTCCCGGGCAGGATGTTCTGAAAGCCCATGAAATCCGCGACATAAGCCGAATTCGGCCGGTCGTAAAGGTCGCTCGGCGTACCGGACTGGACGATGACGCCCTCGCTCATCACGATGATCCGGTCGGACAGCGTGATCGCTTCCTCCTGGTCGTGCGTCACGTAGACCGACGTCGTCTCGAACCGGTTGTGCAGGGAGCGCACCTGCTGGCCCATCTGGTACCGCAGTTTGCTGTCCAAATTGGACAGCGGCTCGTCGTAAAAGATGATCCCCGGCCGGGCGGCCAGCGCACGGGCGAGTGCCACGCGCTGCTGCTGACCGCCCGACAAGGCGGTGACCGGACGCTTCCCGAGGTCGGAAAGGCCAACCGCGTCAAGCATTTCCTGCACCCGCTGCGCCCGCTCCCGGCCAGGCATCCGCGCGACCTTCAGCGGGTACGCGACATTGTCCGTGACGTTCAGGTGCGGCCAAAGCGCATAGCTCTGGAACACCATCCCGACCCGGCGCTTGTCCGCGGGCACGAACGTGCGCCGCGCGGTGTCGACCACGACCCGGTCGCCCATGACGATCCGGCCCGAGGTCGGCCGCTCCAGCCCGGCCAGGCAGCGCAACGTCGTCGTCTTGCCGCAGCCCGAAGGGCCGAGCAACGTCACGAACTGCCCGGACTCGATCGTCAGATCCAGTTCGTGCAGCGCCGCCTTCGCGCCGTACTTCTTGGTGAGTCCGGATACCTGGACCTCGGTCATCGTGACCTGCGCTTTCTCTTCGGCCGGGAGGCGAGGCGTTACTTCTTGAAGGCCTGGGTGATGAAGTCGAAGTAGGGCTTGTTGAACGCGGGGTCCGGGTTCGAGAACGGCAACCGCGGCAGCTTGTCCAGCGACGGCAGACCCGCCGGGCCGGGCGCGGTCGGCGTGCGGCCGTAGGAGTTGTCCTTCTCCGCCAACGCCTTCTGGCCTTCCGGCGAGTACAGCCAGTTGACGTACAGCTGTGCGGCCTCGGCGTGCGGCGCCTTGTTGATCACGCACAGCGCCGAACGCGCCATGTAGTTTCCGCCGTCCTCCAGCGGGAACACCATGTCGATCGGCGCGCCCTTCTGCTTCTGCGCCTCGAAGTAGCCCTGGTATACCGCGATGCCGACCGGGAACCGGCCACTGGAGACATCAGTGGGCACCATCTGTTCCGACTGCGAGATCTGCAGGTCCTGCGCGGCGAGCTTCTCCAGATAGGAGCGGCCCCACTTCTTCTCGTTCTCGGGCAGCATCAGCGATTCGAGGATGTACCGGATGCCGCCGGGCACGGTCATGTCGCCGACCGCAATCTTGCCCTTCCACTTCGGGTCGAGCAGGTCGTGCCAGTTCTTCGGCGCGTCCTGCTTCTGCACCTGGTCGGTGTTGTAGACGAATCCGAAATAGCGCAAGGCGAAGTAGGTGAGCCTGCCGTCGTTGTCGGTCGGGACCTTGAACCCGGGGTCGGCGGTGCGCACGTCCGCGGGCGTGCAGATGTTCGGCTTCGCGGCCGCCTGCGGGGATTCGCCGCCGACGTAGATGTCCGCGATCCGGTTCCCGCTCTGCGCCTCGGTGTCGAGCTTGGTGAGGATCTGCGCGTCGGCCTGGTCCTGCGGGAGCAGCTTGATCCCGGGGAAGCGCTTGGTGAAAACATCGTTCATCGCCTGGTTCGCGGTCACCCCGGGCCCGTACAGCACAAGCTGCGTGTGGTTGGCCGCGAAGGCCTTGTCGTACAGCTCGTTCATATATTTGTTGGCCGCGGCTGACGCGCCAGGAACCTCAACTGGAGTACTCGACTTCGTCGCGCCCGCGGACGCGCAGGCGGTGAGCGAGGCGAGCAGGCCGGCGGTGAGCGCCAGCGCCGGTGCGCGCAGTTTCGTACGGGAGAACTTCATTGTTCTTCCTCTCGGGTCAGGGGGTGAGACGGGAGAGCGGACCTGCGGAACGGTCGCGGCCGAGGATCCGGCCGCCGAGCTTGACGGACACCGCGGCGAGCGCCAGCACGACGAACGCGGCGATCAGGATGATCATGAACAGCGCCGCGCCCCGGGACATCTCGCCGGTGAGGAACTGCTGGAAAGCGGTCAGCGACACGGGTTCCAGGCCCGGCGGGGCCAGCAGCATCGGCACGGCGAGGTTGCCCGAGATGAACAGCGCGGAGAGGAACCACCCGGCCAGGAAGCTCGGGATGACCAGGCGCAGCACGATGGTCACCAGCACCCGGCCCGCGCTCGCGCCGGACATCCGGCCGGCTTCCTCCAGTTCGGGCGACAGCTGGGCCAGCGCGCCCTCGGCGATCCGGCTGGAGACCGGGATCGTCGCGACGACCAGCACGAGCGTCATCAGGAACGCCGACCCGTAGAGCCCGCGGAAGGCCGGGAGGTAGAGCACGGCGAACATGTAGGCGAGGCCGAGCACGACGCCGGGCAGCGCCCACGGGATCCAGACCGCGAACGAGGTGTAGCTCCGCAGGAATCCCCGGCGCCGCGCGGTGACGTAGGTGGTGAGCAGTGCGATCGCGATCGAGCCGAAGCCGCCGATGACCGCGAGCCACGCGGTGAGCGCCAGGCTCGAGCTGAACTGCGGGTCGGTGAGCATCGTGACGTAGTTGTCCAGCGTCAGGCCGGTGCTCATCACCCCGAAGATCGGCTGGAGGCTGCCGAGCACCATCGCGAACAGCGGCAGCAGGAAGTTCAGCAGCACCACCACGACTATCAGCGCGGACAGCACCCAGCGGACCGGGCCCAGCTCCTGCGGATCGCGCCGCGACGTCTTGCCGGTGAGCGTGGTGAAGCTGCGGCCGCGCAGCATCCAGCGCTGGGCCAGGAACAGCAGCAGCACCAGCAGGATCAGCACGAGCGACAGCGCGAACGCCTTGGTGTACTCGGCTGGCGCCTCATCCCGGACGTAGTGGTATATCTGCGTCGAGAACACGTAGATGCCCGCCTGGCGGCCGATCAGCTGCGGTCCGTCGAAGGACTGGAACACCAGCACAGCGATCAGCAGGGCCGCGCCGGTGATCGCCGGGCCGACCGACGGGATGGTGATGGTGAAGAACGTCCGCACCGTCCCCGCGCCGCTGATCGCCGCGGCCTCGTCGAGCGACTGGTCGCGGTTCTTGAACGCGCCGAGCAGCAGCAGGTACGCGAACGGCATGTAGCCGAGCGACGTCAGCAGGATCAGCCCGCCCCAGCCCTGGATGTTGATCAGCGGCCCGTGCGTGCCGAGCGAGCGGCCGAGCTGGTTGAGCAGGCCGTTCTGCGCGTTGCCGAGCATGATCCAGCCGAGAGTGTGGAACAGCGGCGGGACGAACAGGTTGATCACCATGATCGGCGTGAGCAGCTTGCGGCCGGGGACGTTCGTATTGGCCGCGATCCAGGCGAAGAGCCCGCCGCCCGCCACCGAAATCGTGCCGCACACGACGACCAGCACGATCGAGTTCCACAGCGTGTGCCAGGTTTCCGGGGCCTCGAACGCCGCGAGCAGGCCGCTCATCGTGAACGGCATGTTGTCCGAGGGCAGCCCGTCGCGGAAGGCGCCGAGCACGATCATCGCCACGGGATAGACGAAAATCAGCGTGAGTCCGGCGAGCAGGGTCGCTTTGAGCACACCGCCGGTCACCGAGCGGCGCATCGATGCCCGCCGGTCGTGCTCGAATAGGCGCTCGGTCACTGCACCGTTCCTTCCTGCGAGCGATCGGTTACCCGCCGCGTGAACGAACCGCTCCGTCCGTCCTGCCGGTTAGCGTAAGAACTCGGGTGCGGCGGCTCATCGAGCGGCTCTCCGAAGTCCTCCCGGTTTCCTCCGACACGGTGTCGGAGGAAACCGCTGATCAGATAAGGGCGGCGAGCACTGCGTCGTTCTCTTCGGGCAGCCCGATCGTCACGCGTGCGCCGCCCGCCTTCGGGAACGGCCGGGCGAGCACGCCGCGAGCCTCCAAACGGGACAGAAGCTCGGCCGCATCCCCAGGCAGGAAAAGGAAATTCGCCTGGCTCGGCACATACGCGACGTTCGCCGCCTTCAACGCGGCTTCGACGCGAGCGCGTTCGGAGACGATGACAGCGGTTCTTTCCTTCGCTACAGCCAATCCTTCCGCGCTCAACGCCGCGATGACCGCCGCCTCGGCCACGCTGTTGAGCGCGAACCCGACGGACGTACGGCGCAGTGCTTCCGCGATCCGCGGCGCCGCAGCGGCGTAACCGACGCGGATTCCCGCCAAACCGTGCGCTTTGGACAGTGTCCGCAGCAGCACGAGATTCTCGAACTCGTCGAGCAATCCGACAGTCGCGTCCAGTGGTTCGGCAGACACGAACTCGCGGTACGCCTCGTCGACAACAACCAGCACGCTCGACGGGACGCTTTTCAGGAAGTCGCGGATATCCTCGACCCCGCGCAGCCCGCCGGTCGGGTTGTTGGGATTGCAGAGGTAGACAATGCGGGTTTCCGGGCCGACCGCGGCGAGCATCGCGTCGAGATCCATCGCGCCGTTCGCGTCGAGACCGACCTCTGTGGACTCGGCGCCGGCCAGCGAAAGCGCCGCCGCATACGCCTCGAAGGACGGTGCCGGGCGCACCCCGTGCACGCCGGGTTCGCAGACGAGCCGAGCGAGCGCGTGCAGCAGAGTGCCGGATCCGTTGTCGATCGCGATGCGCCCCGCGTCCAGCCCCATCGCCTCGGCGACGGCGGCACGTGCCGCGGCGCGGTGGTAATCGGGGTAGCGGTGGGCATTCCGGGCCGCCTCGGTCATGGCGGCGACGATGACGTCGGCGGGCGCCCACGGCATTTCGTTCTGCGACAAGCGGATCGGCGGCTGCGCACCGCGGGACGAGCGATCGGGGGCGGCGAGCACGCGGTCGACCACACTGCGGAGCTCCAGCAGCATGCATCCTCCTCAAGCCGGACGATTAACTGTAATGAATATACATAATTCTGAGCGCGTGTACATCCATCAGTTCTCCGGCGTGCGAAGATCAGGAAGGCCGGGCTGCCACCGCGGGACGCCGATGCCGCGAAATCGCCGACTCCGCCAGCTTGTGGTCGCGCCGCACGACCGCCTCCGCGAAGTCGAGGTGCGTGCGCAACCGCTCCTGCGTAGTCGGCGCCGTGACGCCCTCGAGCCGCGCGGCGATGATGTAGTCGACCAGATTCGTATACAGACTGCGCAAAAGCTCGTTCGGCGACACCTGCGCGATCCGCGCGTGCAGCGCCCAGATCGCCGTCGGCGCCTCCGCAGAATCCCAGGCTGCCTTCAGCGTTTCGGCACACGCTGAGATATCAGCGATGTCCTCGTCGCTCGCGTTCTCGACCGCGTCGTGCAGCACCGAACCGTCGAGCGAGTCCAGGACGCGCAGGCAGTTCTCCACCGTCGCCTTGCCCTCGCGCAACTGCAGCAGCTGATCGCTCAGATGCGTGAACGGCGAACGCGTCGCAACGAAGATCCCACCGCCCGGTCCAGGCTTCGCGTCGACGATGCCGCGAGCGCGCAGCAGCTGGATCGCCTCGCTCAGCGTCGCCGGCGCAACCCCGAAGCGCGCCATCAACTCCTGACGGCGCCCGACGAAGTGCCCGGCGCTCCAGCCCTCCGAGACGATCTCGTCCTCGAGCGCGCGAGCGACCTGGACAGCAGCAGCGGTGTTCGTGATCTGCGGCAAGGGTCCTCCGAAGTTCTCGGTCCGGTGACGTCGCCGACGCGGGTCACGCGTAGTGACAGATTAGAGGCGCACCGGAACCTGGAACACCCGGCATCGTCTATATTGATTGTAGACATTAGACGCTGGCGTCACCAGCGCGGCACGCACCGTTGCCTCTAAGGAGCCTCATGCCGGTTTCCGCCTCGATCCTCGCCGCTTCCGCCGCCCTCCAGTCCGACCTGATCGAACTCCGCCGCACCCTGCACGCCCACCCCGAAGCCGGGTTCGCCCTCCCCCGCACCCAGCGAGCGGTCCTGACGGCGATGGCCCCGCTCGACCTGGAAGTAACGCCCGGCCCGCACGATTTCACGTCAATCGTCGCAGTACTGCGCGGCACGCGGCCCGGACCGTCGATCCTATTGCGCGCGGACATGGACGCGCTGCGCGTTTCGGAGGAGACCGGACTGCCGTTCTCCTCGCAGACTCCCGGATTGATGCACGCCTGCGGACACGACCTGCACACCGCAGCGCTCGTCGGTGCGGCAAAGCTCTTGAGCGCCCGCCGAGACGAGATCGCTGGATCGGTGGTCTTCATGTTCGAACCAGGCGAGGAAGCAGGCGGCGGCGCGCAACGGCTGATCGAGGAGGGAGTGCTTTCAGACGTCGAGGCGGCTTACGGCATTCACGTCCTGCCCGGCCAGTCTGGCGTATTCACGACCCGCCCCGGCTCGGTCATGGCCGGGGCCAGCAGCCTGACCGTGCGCGTCCTCGGCCGAAGCGGACACGGTTCGCGTCCCCATCAGGCAGTGGACCCGGTTCCGGCCGCGGCGCAGATCATTTCGGCCCTGCACACCTATGTCACCCGGCGGTTTCCAGTGTTCGATCCGGTTGTGCTGTCGGTGACCAAGATGCAGGCGAGCGAGATCATCAACGCCATCCCCGACGAGGCGACCCTCGGCGCAACGATCCGCGCGCTTTCCGCGGAGAGCGTGGATATTCTGGCCCGTGAGCTTCCCTCGCTGGCAGACGGGATCGCGTCGGCGTTCGGCTGCCATGCGGAGACGGAGTTCCGGTCGGTCTACCCCGTAACCACGAACGACCCGAAGGCAGCGGCACATGCGTTGACCGTTCTCGGTGATCTGTTCGGCACGGAACGGGCTGTCCCGCTGGAGCACCCGGTGATGGCTTCGGAGAGCTTTTCCGCAGTGCTGAACGAAGTCCCTGGCGCATTCATTTTCCTAGGCACCACACCGGACGGGATCGACCCAGATGCGGCGGAGATGAACCACTCCCCACGCGCGGTCTTCGACGACAGCGTGCTCGGCGACCAGGCCGCAGCGTTGGCCGCCCTAGCCCTCAGCCACGTCGCCGTCCGTGAGGGGAACCCTGAGGGAATCTGATTCCCTCAGGGTTCCCCTCACGAACCTTGACCGGACCGGACCCGGGCAGAGCAGACCCGGGC
>NZ_JBSFNS010000191.1:0-9652 GCF_053587275.1 Amycolatopsis sp. NPDC003676 | reverse complement strand
GTGCTTGTCAAGGCATCTTTCCCGCCTTGACAAGCACCTCCGCGCCGTAGTCACACTCAGCTTCGGGGTGCCCCACGCAACCACTCAAAAGCAATGTCGCCGCCAGGCGACGAGCCGAACTACCGCCCCCCAGGCCACCGCCAAGGCAACACAACCTCAGCAGCCCCCTGTCCCCTCCTCACCGGCTCAGCAGCGGCAATCCACCGCCCGTCCCGCAAACTCTCCACCCCGGTAGAAGCCCCGATCTCCGCAGGCGAAGACGAAAACACCTGCCCTCGCCGTTGCAAATCCGCGACCTCAGGCTGAGCCAAGAACCCAGCCTCGACATCCGCCTTGGCAGAATTCCGCTGAGAAGCCCGAGGCGCGGCAATCGCATCCTCCAACGACAACCCACGATCAATCCGCCCAAGCAAAACCTGCAGCACAGTCGTAATAATCGAAGCGCCCCCAGGCGACCCAGTGGCAAAGAACGGCTTCCCGTCCCGCAAAACCACAGTAGGAGCCATAGAAGACCGAGGCCGCTTCCCGGACCCAGGCAAATTAGGATCAGGAACCCCAGGCGTAACAGGCACGAACGAGAAGTCAGTCAACTCGTTGTTCAACAGGAACCCACGCCCGGGCACCACAATCCCACTACCACCCTCCTGCTCGATAGTAAGGGTGTAAGCGACAACATTCCCCCACTTGTCCGCCACAGTAAGGTGAGTGGTGTTCTCCCCTTCATAAGGCGTAGGAGCCCCGACAGAACCAGCACCACAAGGCTGAGGATGCCGAGGATCAGCAGGCGCAACCGGACTAGTCGCAGCGTGGTCCCGAGAGATCAAACAAGCCCGGCTGTCCGCGAACTCCTGGCTGAGCAACTCCCGAGCCGGAACATCCACCACCGCGGGATCGCCGATCCACCGATTCCGATCAGCGAACGCATACCGCGAAGCCTCCAGGAAATACTGCAGATAGTCAGCCTTGCTGGCCCCGCGAAGATCGTAATTCTCCAGAATATTCAAAGCCTCGCCCACGGTAAGCCCGCCAGACGAAGGCGCAGGCATCCCGTAGACGTCCAACCCGCGATACTCCGTATGCGTGGGCTCCCGCTCAATAGCCCGATACGCGGCAAGATCCCCCAAAGAGAGCTTCCCAGGCCGAACATTCAGGGAAGAAGCAGGATCGACCGGCGGCCGCTGAACAGTCCGGGCGACATCCGCCCCGATGTCTCCGCGGTACAAGGCATCCGTACCCCGCCGGGCCAACTCCCCGTAAGTGCCGGCAAGATCAGGATTCCGGAACACCGTCCCCGGCGCCGGCGGCTGACCGCCCGGCAGATACAACGACCGAGTCGAAGGAAACGCAGCAAACCGCGCGGCATTGTGCGCGACCTGGTCATGGAACGTCTGATCGACCACGAACCCCTTGCGCGCCAACCGCTCCGCCGGAGCGATCGACTGGGCGAGCGACCGGGTCCCCCACTTGCGCAACGCATCACGCCACGTAGCCGGAGTGCCCGGCACCCCCACGCTCAACCCGCTGGTCACCGCGTCCGCGAACGGCAACGGCTTGCCGTTCTCCACGAACAGGTTCTCGTCCGCGGTCTTGGGCGCGGTTTCCCGCCCGTCGAGCGTGTGGACCTTGCCGGTCTTCGCGTCGTAGTACACGAAGAACCCGCCCCCGCCGATGCCGGCCGAGAACGGGTCCGTGACGCCGAGTGCGGCCGCGACGGCGACCGCCGCGTCGACGGCGTTGCCGCCGCCGCGCAGCACCTGCGTGCCGATGGCCGTGGCGTCGGCGTCGATGCTCGACACCGCGCCGAGATAGCCGGTCGCGACAGGCGATTTAGGAGTGGGAACGGCGGCCGAGGCGCTGGCCGCCCCGGCCGTGGACACCAGAGCGGCCACGGAGAGCACCGCGAGGATTCGCTTTCCGGTCGTGGGCATGCGGGCGAGTCTGCCCCGCGGCAGAACCGGTGTCCACACTCATTTCGAGGCCGCCATCGCCACCGCGGTCAACGTGGCCAGTCCGCCGACGCCCGCCGCGCCGACGACCAGTCCGGCGATCGCCGCGACCGAGGCCGCCAGCCGCACCGCCAGTCCGGCGATCCAGCGCAGCACCCGGATCACGGCGATCAGGACCACCAACGCGAGCACGAGCACCGCCGCCGGCACGCCTTGCCCGCCACTCTGCGCGGCGGCCAGCACGGTGGTCATATCCGCACCTGTATCCGCGGTTCGCGAAGGTCCTCGCGCCCGAATTCGCGCATGTTCTCGTACGCCCGCCTGCGCAGTTCCTCACGAGCCTGAACGCGTTTGCGCTCCGAACCCAGCTGCCACACCCAGCGCCAGCCCGCGGCCGTCGCGATCAGGGAACCGGCGAGGATCACCAGGAACGCCTGTGCGACCAGCCCGTGGAGCGATTCGAAACTCAGCAACACCAGCAGCGCCCACACCTGAGCGACGGTGAACGGGACGACCAGAGCTGCCGCGTACACCCCCCGACGCCAGCGAACCGGCTGAGGAGCGGGAAGAAACGGTTCCATGACTGCCTCCCTCGGTGGTGTGTATCCAGAAAACCCCGGCGGAGCCGGGAAATCTGTGTCAGCTGACACGTTCAGCGGGCGAGCCTCCGCAATTCCGCGAGCCGGTGGATAGTCACCCGGCCGCGCGCGGTGCTGATCACCCCCTGGCGGCGGAGTTCCCGCGTCACCCGTGCCCACGATTCGCGCGAAATCGCCGCTGTCATCGCGAGTTCCGCTTGCGTGCCGGGCACCGCGACCTCGATGTCCGTGCCGCGCCGCACGCCGTGCTGCACCGCCAGCTGCATCAGCTGCGCGGCCACGCGGCGGGTGCTCGTCCCGCCGCCGATGTCGAGCCACTGCCGTCCGACGTCGCGCATCCGGTCGGCCAGTACTTGCAGCAGCGCCCAGGAAATCGCCGCCTCGCGCCGGCACAGCGCGACGAACCGCGCGGCGGGCACGACCAGTACGTCGAGTTCGTCGAGTGCCTGCACTGTCGCCGACCTCCGTCCGCCGTCGATCACGGCCAGTTCGCCGATCACGTCGCCCGCGCCGCGGACGCCGATCACGACCTCGCGCCCGTCCGGCGTCGCGTTGGTGATCCGGACGTGCCCGGTCAGCAGGAGAAGGACCACCGAGGCCCGCTCGCCTTCGCGGCAGAGGACGTCCCCGCGCCGGTAAGCCTTGCGGACGGACAGCTCTTCGAACTTCGCGCGGTCCGCGGCGCCCAGCGCCGGCCAGAACCCGATCGTCTCCACAGCGGTCCACCCTCCTCGTCGCCGGCCGGACCGCTCAGGCGATCAGTCCCGCTCCCGGCCGGACGGCGTCGGTGGTGCGGACCCAGCCCCGCGTCCGCTGCCCGCCGACGCGCACGTGGAAGGCGTGGGTGAAAGAGCTGCGGTCGATCCCGGCGTAGCCGTGCCGGACGACCGAACGGTGGATCGCGTTCGAGACGACGAGCGCGAGCGGGCCGGAGGAGCTGCGCAGCCTGCGTCTCAGGTCGGCCGCGTCGAGCAGCCGGCAGGCGATGTCGACGTCCTCGCCGTAGGGCCCGTGCGCGTCGTAGTGCACCTCGCCGGCGTGGACCGAAACGCGCAGCCGGAAGGCCAGTTCGGGATCCTGGTCGCCGTGCCGGGCGAGCAGTTCGGTCAGCGCGGGCACCACGCGGGCGAGCAGCACTGTCTTCGGGACCTCGTCGACCGGCCGGATGAGGCAGAGCGCCCCGTCGCCCCGGTCGATGAACGGGTCCCGGAACTCCTCGGTGATGCCCCCGGCCAGGAACGCCTCGTCGAGCAGGTCGAACAGGACCGAACGGAGCCCGGCCCGAGCCGGGTTCGTACGGGTTGTCGACCCTTCGATGTCGACCACCACGATGGCTCGGTGTACTGGTGCCTGTACTGCTGAGGTGTCCATGACCGCCCCCCTATTTCAGGAAGCTACTGAAATCTAGTAGACTTTCACAGCAGCTACTATAAGGCTGGGCCGGGACTGAAACAATGGTGTCGCGCACACGACATCTTCAGTTCAGGTCCCGGCCTAGTCCGAGATTGGCAACCCCTGAACACCCGCCGACACTCCACCCCCGGCCCGTCCGGCCACCCCGGCGTCCCGGGTGTAGAATCCCCGCCATTCACGTCTGACTGAACTTCACTGAAGGGTCTGAAGTCGTGTCTCAGCCCAACCCCGCGCTCGCCGCTCGCCTGCGTACCCTGCGCAAGGAGACCTGGTCCGACGTGGTGCTGACCCAGCGGCAGCTCGCCGAGGCCTTCGGCGTGAGCACCGGGCTGCTGTCGTCATGGGAGAACGTGGCGAAGCCGGTGACGCCCCCGCAGCCGCGGCTCGAGGCGTACGCGACCTTCTTCGCCACTCGCCGCTCCGTCCACGGCCGCGAACTTCACCTGCTGGACATCGGCGACCTGACAGACGACGAGCACACGGTCCGCAAGGAACTGCTCGCGGAGCTGCAGGCGCTGCGCGGCGACCTCGACGACCCGCCCGCCCAGCCGGTCTTCGCGCCCGCGAGCCTCTGGCACTTCCCGCCGCAGCAGGACATCGTGATCGTCTGCGCGCAGCTGCCGGAGAAATACCGCATCGCCTACACCGACCCGTCCAGCCCGGACTACGTCAACCTCTACACCTACGCCGACCCGGACGCGCTGCTCGAACTCTACGGCCACATCCGCGCGTGCAACCCGGCCAGCAAAGTCACCTTCCGCACCACCGACCAGAACACGACGCTTTCGGCGGACGAGTACACCGCGCACCTCGTGCTGCTCGGCGGCGTCGACTGGAACCCGCAGACCCGCGCGCTGCTCGACCGGGTCGACGTGCCGGTCCGCCAGATCAGCCGCAAGGGCGACGAAGACCAGCTGGACACCGGCTTCGAAGTGACCCGCGCGGACGGAACGACCCGGATGTTCAGCGCCAAACTGCACGACGGCAGACTGATCGAAGACGTCGCGCACTTCTACCACGGCGTCAGCCCGCTCAACCGCAAGCGCACTGTGACCGTGTGCAACGGGATGTACGGCCGCGGCACCCTCGGGGCCGTACGAGCGCTGACCGACCACCGCTTCCGCGACCGCAACCAGGCGTACCTCGACCAGCGCTTCGCGGGCAAGGATTCCTTCAGCATCATCAGCCGGGTCCCGGTCTTCGACAACCAGGGGCTCACCCCCGACTGGACCCTGCGAGAAAACCGGCTGCACGAGTGGCCAGAATCGAGCCTTCCATGACCGCGACCGTCGCAGCGCCGGCGCAGCACACGACGCACCAGCGGCTGCTGCACCACGTCGCCGCCGAGGACGCGCCGCAGGCCCAGCTGGACGCGATCGTCGTGCCCAACGGCCGCCCCGCCGCCTACCTCAAGGACGCTTTCCGCGCGGCCCGCGAGGTCGACGCCACAGTCCTGTTGCTGTGCAGCAAGAGCGCACGGGCGACCGACGCGGTGCTCGCCGCGAAACGCGCCGGGGCACGGGTCCGCGCCATCGACACCGACGAAGTCGCTGGCCTCGGCACTGTCCCGGCCTTCGCGACGAGCAAGCTGCTGCAGGCGAAGCGCCTGGCGCGGCGCACTGACACGAGCTTCAAGCGCAACCTCGGCGTGCTCGTGGCCGACCTCGCCGGATGGCAGCGCATCCTCTTCCTCGACGACGACATCCACCTTTCGCAGCCTGGAGACCTGCGCGCCGCCGCGGGCCTGCTCGACGAGTACGCGGCGGTCGGCCTCGCCAACACCGGCATGCCGGACAACTCCGTGGTCTGCCACGCCTACCGCGATTCCGGAGGACAGCAGGACACGTTCGTCGGCGGCGGCGCACTGGCCGTGGGGCACAACGCGTTCTCCTCGTTCTTCCCGGACATCTACAACGAGGACTGGTTCTTCCTCCTCAGCGGCACCGGCCTGCGCGCCACAGCGGTGACCGGCTCCGCGCACCAGGACGACTACGACCCCTATCGCGACACCGTGCGCGCCCGGTCGGAGGAACTCGGCGACACGCTCGCCGAGGGCATTTACTGCCTGCTGGACAACGGTCTCGGCATCGCCGACGCGAACGCGGAGTACTGGGCGGACTTCCTGGAAAGCCGTCAAGCGTTCATCGACACCACGCTGCGCCAGGTCCACGACGCGCCGCACCTGACCGGCGCGGCCGAGGGCCGGATGATCGCCGCGCTGAAGGCGGCGCGCGGCCGCAGTCTGGTGATCGAGCCGGACCTGTGCGTCCGGTACCTGCGCGCTTGGCAACGGGACCGGGACACGTGGCAGACGCATCTGCTGTCGCTGCGTGCGCGGCACGGGGTGCCGGGCGATCCGGACGCCGCCTTCGACACGCTGGGGATCTCGGAGCTCGTGCACAAGTCCTGAAGATTCAGCGCTCGCCGCACATACGGCCGGCCAGCGGCGCGGGACGGTCGTCCGGCAGCCCTTTCACCAGGACGTGGCAGCGTTCGGCCTCGGAAATCGTGCGCCCGTCAGGCGAAACGTGCTCCGCGTAGCAAACGACGGTGCCGTGGCCCCAGTCGCGGTAACCAAGGCGGCTGTACAGCCGGGCGGCGCGGGTGTTGTCCGTGCGGACCGCGAGCGCGCCGAGGGCGTGGCCGTGGCCGGCCAGGTAGTCCTCGGCCGCGTGCACGAGAGCCGCGCCGATGCCGCGGTTGCGTGCTTCCGGGGCGACTTCCAGATGAGTCAGCAGCGGAACGCCCGGCAGATGGCCGCGGATCGGCGGTTCCTCGGCGTCCTCGAGCCACAGGTACACGGCGCCGACCGGCCGCGCGGAGCACCACGCGGTGAACAGGACGCCGAGCCCCTTCGCCTGCCGGGTGAACCGGTCCTCGAAGAATCCCGGGTCGCCGAGGATCTCCGCCAGCGCCGCGAGGTCCGCCTGTTCAGCCGGCCGGATCGAGACGTCGCCCATCAACGCCGACTCCTGTCCGCAGGACCGGGCACGGGGCACGCGAGCGGGAGGCCGGCCCGGAGCCGGCCCGGGCCGCGGTCCTGATCTTGGCCGCCCGGCCTCAAGAGTAAGTGTGCGCTGGGTAGGCGCGAAGACTGCAGATGCCGCAGCCCGGTCCTCCGGACGGAGCAACGGGCTACCCTGCGCGACCACGCCCCTCCCCCGGTTTCCACCTCTCCAATACACCCCGGGACGAACCGGTTCAAACGGAAATGGCGCGGCAGCACGGAAAACCGCTTCCGGGGCGGGGTTGAATGCGGGAATTAGCGGTTGGCTAGATCGGGTTCAGCGGATCCAGTTGCGCGCGTGGCGGTTTGCGCGGGTTGCGAGCCCGTCACGCCGCGCGTTTCAGGGCCTGTCCACGACATTGGACAGCTGCCTGTTTCAGCGGCGTCTCGCGTCCGGGTGCCGGCGCGCCGGGACCGCCTAAATCAGATCCAGCGGATCCAGTTGCACCCGTACCGGCTCGACCGCTTTGCGGGCGTCGCGGCGGGCCACCGCGTCCCGCACGACCGTCGCCAGGGCACGACCGTCCCGGCGGGCCACCCGCACCAGCGCCCGCTCGCGTTCCGCGTTGCCCTCGTCGTCAAAATCGCCCAGCGGGACGGGGCCGAGCACCTCTCCGGTTTCCGGCAGCGGGAGGTCGTCCAGCACGCTCGCCACCGCGGCCGGGCTCCCCTCGACGCTCGCCATCCGCATCGCGGGCGGGAAACCCAGCTCCCGGCGCTGCTCCAGTTCCTGGCTCGCGTGCCAGCCCGGGTCCCAGCGCACCAATGCCTGCACCACGGGCAGCCCGGCTTCCGCTCCGACGACGACCCGGCCTCCGCTCGACGCCGGACGGACCAGCGCACCGGCGGCCATCCAGCGGCGCAGAGTTTCTTCCGCGGCACGGAGATCCTGACGGCCGAGCAGCGCCCAGCCGTCCAGCAGCAGCGCCGCGCCGTAACCGCCCTCGGCGACCGGTTCCGCGCCTGGCGTGCAGACCACCAGCGCCGGGCGGCCAGGGACGGTCGCCAGGACTTCGGTCGCGCCGGAGGTTCGGACTGGCACCCCGGGGAAAGCCCGGCCCAGTTCCTCGGCGGTGCGTTTCGCACCGACGACGACTGCTCGCAGCCGGACGGAACCGCAAGCGGGGCAACGGAAAGCGGTCTCCGGGACGCCGCACCACCGGCAGGCGGGCGGGCGCGGGGCGCCGTCCACCGAACCGCCGGGCAGCGCGAGCGGACCGGCGCAGCGGCGGCAGTGGGCGGGCGTGCGGCATTGGCCGCAGGACAATCCCGGGACGTAGCCGCGGCGCGGGACCTGGACCAAAGCCGGGAGCCCGGCGGCGAAAGCTTGGCGTGCCGCTTCGAAAGCGACCGCGGGCAGGCGGGCGACGCGGGCGGCTTCGTCACGCGCTACGTCGAAGTCTTCGCCGACCGGAGTCACGCGCGGGGCGGCGGCGCGAAGTTCGGTGCGATCAGCCTGGATCTGTTGTGCCCAGCCGGATTCCACCAGCAGCTGCGCTTCGGCGGTTCGGGCAAATCCGCCGACCAGGAAGGCGGATTTCGTTGCGTGGGCCCGATCCATCAGCACATCTCGTACGTGCGGGTACGGGGCATGCGGATCCAGGTGCAGATCGTCGCCGTCGTCCCAGACTACGAACAGACCGGGATCCGCGACGGGGGCGAACATCGCCGCGCGGGTGCCGACGACTACGCGGACTGCGCCGCGCAGCACGGAAAGCCAGCGGCGGTACCGCTCTGCCGGTCCCAGACCGGCGATCAGTGCAGCGACGCCTTGTTCGCCGACTAGTTCGATGCACGCGTCGTGTACTCGGGTTAGGTCGCGGTGGTCTGGGACTACCAGGACCGCGCCCCTTCCCTGGGCCGCTGCCGTGGCGGCTGCTTCGGCCAGGCGGCGGGGCCAGTCTTCGCCGGGGAGGGCTTGCCAGACCGCGTTGGCTGGGCCGCCTTCGGTTACTGCTTCCAGGAAGGCTTCGCCGCGTTGGTAGCGGGTCCAGGCGGAGACATCCGGCGCGGGCGGTGTCGGGGCCGGTTCGGCGGGTGGTTCGGCTTCTGCCTTCGCGTGTCGCGGGGGCAGGGCCAGGCGCAGGACGTCGGAGAGAGTTCCGGCGTAGCGGTCGGCTACTGAGCGGCAGACGGCGTGCAGGGCCGGTGGGAGTACGGGTTCGCTTGAGGTGACTCGCTCGAGGTAGGCGAGTTTGCGTTCGTACTCCGTGGTGTCGGTGCGTTCGATGAGGTAGCCGTCGACTAGCTGGCCCGCGAAGCGCACTCGGACTCGGCAGCCCGGGACTGCGGATTCGTGGAGTTTTTCCGGGACTTGGTAGTCGAAGGTGCGATCGAGGTGGGCTAGCGGGATGTCGACGGCGATCTTCGCTACCGGGAGTTCCGGGGCCGGGGTTTGCTGGCCTTTGCGGGAGCGGGCCGGTTTGGAGGTGCGGGGCTTTTTCGCCGGGGTGGCCTTCGGCTCCGGGGTGGAGCGCGGAGGCTCCGGGAGGTCCCATAGGGGGGTGGGTTCGGAGCTGGTCACTTGGAGATCTCTACCAGACTGGTCCGACGGTCTTGCCGTGAGCATCGAAGGGAGGCGCCCCTTCGGGGGAACACAGTTTCCTCGGCCTGCACGCGCTCGGCTGGATGTGTTTCGTGGCGCTGTGGCTGGTGCAGGCGTTCGTGCTGACCCGCGGCATGGAGGC
>NZ_JBSFNS010000190.1:0-9727 GCF_053587275.1 Amycolatopsis sp. NPDC003676 | reverse complement strand
TACACAGCCGCGGACAGCCCGTACGGCGAGGCCTGCATGATCTGCAGCGCTTCGGTTTCCGAGCTGATCCGCTGCAGCCGGGCCACCGGTCATCCGCGCCGGACGAGCCTGGCTTGCGCGCGCGGCCGAAGCGGCAGACCATGAGCCCGATCCCCGTCAGCGGGGCGGTTTCCCTCGATCGCAGGTGATCGGAATGGCGAAATTCCTTCTGCTTTACCGCGCCGATCAGTCGGCCGCGGAGCGCATGGCCCAGGCGACGCCGGAACAGCAGGCCGCCGGGATGCAGGCTTGGATGGCGTGGTTCGCCAAAGCGGGCGACGCAGTGGTGGACGGCGGCGCGCCCACCGCGGGCGGCGACGGCACGATCGGCGGGTATTCGATCGTGCAGGCCGATTCGGCGGACGCGGTGCGGGGCCTTCTCGAGGGGCATCCGCACACCGAGATCGGCACGATCGACGTGCTGGAAATCCTTCCCCCGCCGGGGGCGTGAAATGGCCGAGCCGGAGTTCGACGGCAAGTGCGCGTTCGCACTGAGCCTGGGGCCGGCGGGGAAGGCGCCCGCGGGCAAAGCGCAGCACGCGCTGGAGGTCGACGGCAAGACGTACTACTTCTTCGGGGCGGTGCCGAAGCTCCTGTTCCGGCTGATTCCCGGCAGCCGGGAGCGGGCCGAGCGGAGGTGGGCGGCGAGGTGAGCCGCAGGAGCACCCGGTTGGTTACCAGCGGGTAGGCTCCGGGCATGGTCCTGCGGCAGAACATCCTGATCACCGGAGCCAGCTCCGGTCTCGGCGAGGGAATGGCCCGGCAGTTCGCCGCTCGCGGCCGCAATCTCGCGCTGTGCGCCCGGCGCACCGAACGGCTCGACGACCTGGCCGCGCAGCTGCGCGAGGCGTACCCGGGCATCACCGTCGCGACGCGCGCGCTCGACGTGACCGACCACGCGCGCGTCTTCGACGTGTTCGAGGAATTCCGGACGGAGCTCGGCAGGCTCGACCGCGTGATCGTCAACGCCGGGCTCGGCAAGGGACAGCCGGTCGGCGCGGGCCGGTTCGACGCCAACCTGCAGACCCTCGAAACCAACCTCGTCGGCGCGGTGGCCCAGATCGAGGCGGCGGCGGGCATCTTCCGCGAGCAGCGCGACGGGCACCTCGCGGTGATCTCGTCGTTCATGGCGCTGCGCGGTTTTCCCCGGAATCTCACCGCGTACTCCGCGTCGAAGGCAGGGATTTCCGCGTTCGCCGAGGGCGCGCGGCTGGAGCTGAGCAGCCACGGCATCACGGTCACCGACATCCGGCCTGGCTACATCAGCTCCGAGATGACCGCGCGCTCGACCAAACCCAATCCGCTGATGGTGTCGGCCGAAGCCGGAGCGCATGCGCTGGTCAAGGCGATCGAAGCGGAGCCGAAGCGCGCGTACGTGCCTTCGTGGCCCTGGGTGCCGCTGAGTCTCGCGGTACGCTTGGCCCCTGGCCGGTTGCTGCGGATGTTTTCCTGACGGGACGGGCGTAAATGGGTGCGATCTACCTGATCCGGCACGGGCAGGCGTCGTTCGGCGCGGCGGATTACGATGCCTTGTCGCCGCTCGGTTTCGAACAGTCCACATTGGTCGGTGCGGAGCTGAAACGGCGCGGAGTCGAGTTCGCGCAGGTGCGCTCGGGAACGCTGGCCCGCCAGCGGGACACCGCGGCGACGGCGTTGAAGGTGCTCGGCTGCGACGTGCCGGTGATCGAGGACGAACGCTGGAACGAATACGACCACGTCGACATCGCGGCGCACCACGCGGGCGGTGCGCCGCAACAGGATTCGCGCGAGTACCAGCGGTTGCTGGACGCCGCGCTGACCGCGTGGGTCGACTCCGGCGACACCGGCCCGTGCGCGGAAAGCTGGCCCGCTTTCCTCGGCCGCTGCACGGCGGCGCTGGCGGAACTGGCCGGTTCGCTGGGCAAGGGCGAAAACGGGCTCGTGTTCACCTCCGGCGGGGTGCTGGGCGCGGTCGCCGGATCGCTGCTGGGCACGCCGGGGCCCGGGCTGCTGAAGCTGAACCGCGTCACCGTGAACACCGGAATCACGAAGCTGACGTCCGGTCGCGGCGGGGTGAACCTGTTGTCCTTCAACGAGCATCCGCATCTCGAAGGCGAGAACGCGCGGCTGCTCAGCTACCGGTAGGAGGCCGGCGTGCAGTTCGGTGAGGTCACGGTCGTCCCGGTGAACGGGCACGGTCCGGAAGATGTGGTCGTGGACGCCGAGGGCCGGGTCTACACCGGCGTCGACGACGGCCGGATCCTGCGGCTTTCGCCGGACGGGCGGCGGATCGACTTGATCGGCGACACCGGCGGCCGTCCCCTGGGACTGGAACTGTACGGCGACGACGAACTGCTGATCTGCGACGCCCGCGCCGGGTTGCTCACCATGCCGCTGGCCGGCGGCGAGACCACAACCCTCGCGACGTCCGGTGCCGGGCTGGATTTCGTGTTCTGCAACAACGCCGCGGTCGCCGCCGACGGCACGGTCTACTTCACGGATTCCTCGCGTCGCTTCGGCATCGACAACTGGCGCGACGATCTCATCGAACAGACCGCAGGAGGACGGCTCCTGCGCCGCGCGCCGGACGGCCACATCGACCTGCTCGCCGACGGTCTCCAGTTCGCGAACGGCGTCGCGCTGCCGCCCGACGAATCCTTTGTGGCGGTTGCCGAAACGGGCGCGTGCCGGGTGAGCCGGGTCTGGCTGACCGGTCCGCGCGCGGGCGACCAAGACGTCCTGATCGACGATCTGCCGGGCTTCCCGGACAACATCGCGACCGGTTCGGACGGGCTGATCTGGATCACCGAGGCCAGCCCGCGCATCCGTGCCCTCGACGTCGTGCGCCGTCTGCCGCGCGCGGTCCGGACGGCGGTGCGCGCTCTGCCGGACGCGGTGCAGCCCGCGCCGAAACGCCGGGTGGGCGCGGTGGCGGTCACGCCGGACGGTTCGGTGGTGCGGGAACTGCGCGGCGAGATCCCGGGATTCCACCTGCTGGTGGGCATCCGCGAGTACCACGGACGGCTGTGGTTCGGCTCCCTGGAAGAAAACGCGATCGCCTACACGGACCTCTGATCAGCTTTCTTGACTCTCACACCGTGTCAGGCGGTCAACTCTAAGACGTCATGTTCACTATCGGAGACTTCGCCCGGCACGGCCGCGTCTCGGTCCGCATGCTGCGGCACTACGACGCGACCGGACTGCTGCGCCCGGCCCACGTCGACCCCGCAACCGGTTACCGCTACTACGCCGCCGCCCAGCTGGCGCGCCTCAACCGCGTCCTCGCGCTCAAGGATCTCGGCTTCACTCTCCAGCAGGTCCAGGAGATCCTCGACGAGAAGGTCACCGCTGAGCAGCTGGGCGCCATGCTGCGGCTGCGGCGGGCTGACCTGGAGGCGGCGATGGCGGCAGCGGCGGCCCGGCTGGTCCGGGTCGAGGCGAGGCTCCGCGCGATCGAAAGCGAGGGGCACATGCCCGAGAACGACGTCGTCATCAAGAGCGTCCCCGCCGTGCGGGTGGCGGAGCTGACCGCGATCGCCGCGAGTTTCGAGCCCGAGGACATCGGCCCGGTAATCGGACCGCTCTACGAAGAGCTTTCCCGGCGGCTGGAGGCGGCGGGCATCGTGTGCACCGGACCCGGCGTGGCCTACTACGAGGACGTTCCGGAGGCCGACGGCAAGGTCGTCGTCCACGCCGCCGTCGAGGTTTCCGCCCCGCCGCGGGACGGCGACGTCCGGGTCCACGACCTGCCGCCGCTGGACCGAGCGGCGGCCATCGTGCACCGCGGTTCGATGGAGACGATCGACCCGGCGGCCCAGGCCTTGGCCCGCTGGATCGACGCCAACGGCTACCAGTCGACCGGCTATCCCCGAGAGGTCAACCTGGAGTGCCCGGAAAACCGCGACGACTGGGTGACGGAACTCCAGGTCTCGGTGACCAGGGCCTGATCAGCTGTCCTTCACGGACGATCAGCGGCCGGTCCACTGCGGACTGCGACCGGCGGCCCAGGCGGCGTAGAACTCCTTGTGGTCCTTGGCGGTCATCAACAACGCCTGCGTGATGGCTTCCAGTTCGATCGAGCTACCGAGGTCGCTGTCGAGTTCGCGGGTCAGCAGCACCTTCGTGGTGGAGTACGCCAGCGCCGGGCCGTCCGCGAGCCGCCGGGCCAGTGCGGTGGCCTCGTCGGCCAGTTCGGCGTCCGGCACCACGCGGTTCGCCAGTCCGATCGCTTCGGCGCGCGCGGCGGGGAGTTTGTCGCCCAGCATCAGCAATTCCGTCGCGCGCCCGAGGCCGACCAGGCGCGGCAGCAGGTACGCCGAACCCATGTCCGCGCCCGCCAAGCCGACCTTCGTGAACAGGAACGCGAACTTCGCCGATTCGGCCAGCAGCCGGAAATCGCTCGCCAGCGCGAGCACCGAACCGGCACCGGCCGCGACGCCGTTGATCGCCGCGATGATCGGGATCGGGGTTTCGCGCATGGCTTTCACCACCGCGCCGGTCATCCGGGTGAATTCGAGCAGTTCCGCGGTGTCCATTTTCTGCAGTTCGCCGATGATTTCCTCGACGTCGCCGCCCGAACAGAATCCGCGGCCCTTTCCGGTGAGCACGAGCACTCGCACATCGCCGCGATGCGGCAATTCGGCGACCAGGTCGCGCAGGTCGGCGTAGACGTCGAAGGTGAGCGCGTTGAGCTTTTCCGGACGGTCGAAGGTCACCGTCGCGACTCCGTCGTCCACAGCGAACTCGAAGTGCTCCCACGATTTCGTGAGCGGGACACTGGCGCGGAACGGGCTCATTTCTGGATTCCTCCACCGTCGAGTACGAGAGTCTGTCCGTTGATCGCGGCCGCCTCCGGGGCGGCGAAAAACTCCACGGCGTAAGCGATTTCGCCGGGTTCGAGCAGCCGTCCGAGCGGGGAGGCGGCGGCGAGCGCGGCTTCCGCGTCGGCTTCGTCGCGGCCGGTACGTTCGCGGATCCGGGCCACCGAGGTCGCAGTCATGTCGGTGCGGACGAACGACGGGCACACCGCGTTTGACGTGACGCCGGTGCCAGCCACCTCTGCCGCCACCGCCCGCATCAAACCGACCGCCGCGTGCTTCGACGCGGTATAGCCCGAGGTATAGCGCGCGCCAGCCAAGCCCGCGGTCGACGCGACCGTGACGATCCGTCCGAAGTCGCGCTCGCGCATCCCCGGCAACACCGCGCGGGTGCACAGAAACGCGCCGGTCGCGTTCACCTCGAACTGGCCGCGCCAATCGTCGAGCCCCGTCTTCGCCAGCGGCGCGCTCGACGACACGCCAGCGTTGTTGACCAGCACATCGACCGGTCCGAGCTGGGCGAAGTACGCGCGGACGGCGGCCTCGTCGGTCACGTCGCACTCGGCGCGGCCGGGGGAGTGCACTGTCGCGCCGGCGCTGCGGAACCGTTCGGCGACGGCCGCGCCGATGCCGCGCGTGCCGCCGGTGACCACGACAACTCGGTCCGAAAAACTGCTCACTCCCGAAAGCTACACTGCAGCGGGCTGAGGTGTATAGAGTTGCCTCGTGCCCGACACCGAACCCGCTCGCACGCCCCAGGAGCTCGTGATGACGCTGCTGGGCAGCTACGTGCGCCCGCGCGAGAGCAAGCGCGTGTGGTCCGGCGGCCTCGTCGCGCTGCTGCACGAGCTGGGGTTCTCCGACGGCGCGGCCCGGATCGCGCTGACCCGGCTGGTGCGCCGCGGCCTGCTGTCCCGGCATCGCGAGGGCAGGCTGGTGCACTACTCGCTGACCGCCCGCACGGTCGCCCTGCTGGACGACGGCGACCGGCGGATCTTCGGCCTCGGCCGCCGCGACGAACCGGCCGGGACTTGGACCGTGTTGTGGCAGAACATCCCGGAAACCCGCCGCAAATCCCGCGAACGGCTGGTGCGGCGGCTGCGCTTTCTCGGTTTCGGCCCGGTCCAGGACGGCACCTGGCTCGCCCCGCACGACCGCGAGGCCGAGGTGCTCGCGGTGCTCGCCGAACTCGAAGTCGCCGAGCACGCCGGGCTGATGCTCGGCACGCCGTCCGCCGCGCTGGACGTGCGCCGGCTCGCCGGGCGGGCCTGGGACCTCGACGGACTGTCCGCTCGCTACGCCGCGTTCGTCGCCGAATTCGGGGACTGTCCGGACGATCTCAGCGACGCGCAAGCGTTCGCCGTCCGCACCCGCCTGGTGCACACCTATCGCGAATTTCCTTCGCTCGACCCGGAATTGCCGTCCGAACTGATCCCGGCGCCGGAAACCCGCGACGCCGCGGTCAAGCTGTTCCACGACCTGTATTCGGCGCTCGCGCCACCCGCGCAGCGCCACTTCGACCGAACCCTGTCCACGAGATGAGGAACCCGATGACCGGAACCGACGACACGCAAGCCGCGCTGAGTTACACGTCCTACCTGGCGCTCGACGAGGTGCTCTCCGCACAGCGCACGCGCTCGGACGAACACGACGAACTGCTGTTCATCGTGATCCACCAGGTCTACGAACTGTGGTTCAAGCAGATCCTGCACGAGGCCGCGTTCCTGCAGGAGAACCTCGAAGCGGGCAACACCGCGCATTCGATCCGCACGCTGCGCCGCATCCTGACCGTGCTGAAGGTGGTGGTCGCGCAGATCGACGTGCTGGAGACGATGACGCCCAGCCAGTTCACCAGCTTCCGCGCCCGCCTCGACGCGTCGAGCGGCTTCCAGTCCGGCCAGTTCCGCGAGCTGGAGGCGGTGCTCGGCCGCCGCGACGAGCGCGTGTTCGCGCACTACCCGGACGGCGGCGAGCAGCGCACCCGGATCGCCGACGCGATGCGCCGTCCGTCGGTGTTCGACTCGTTCCTGACGTATCTGTCCGGAAAGGGCTACCCGGTGGCCACCGATCGCGACGTCACCCGGCCGATCGAGGCGTCGCCGGAGCTGCAGGAAGTGCTGCTGAAGGTGTACCAGGACGACGGCGGCCCGTCGGTGCTCGCCGAGGCGCTGGTCGACCTCGACGAGGGCCTGCAGGAATGGCGCTACCGGCACGTGAAAATGGTCGAACGCACGATCGGCGACAAGACCGGCACCGGCGGCTCGTCCGGCGCGACCTACCTGCGCACCACCCTGTTCACCCCGATGTTCCCGGACCTGTGGGCCGTCCGGAGCCGGTTGTGACCACAATGGAATCCTTGCGCGCCAAGGAAAACGCGCTCGCCCCGCACTACTCGCGGTTCCGTGTCGCCGACCGGTTGCTGCTGTCCGCGCATTCGCACCAGGCCTGGCCGGACGTCGCCGAAGAGGGCCTGCGCGAAGCGTTCGCCGACGCCGCGGAGGAGGTGGACGAGAAGTGGGGCCGGGCCTTCGCGAAGGCCGACGAGCTGCGGAACGGGTTCCGGCAGTGGCTGTCCGATCCGCACGGTGATTACACGCTCGGCCAGAACACGCACGAGCTCGTGCTGAGGTTCCTGTCCGCGATCGAGCTGCGGAAGCGGCCGCGATTGGTGACCACGGACGGAGAATTCCACACTCTGCGCCGTCAGCTCACCCGGTTGGCCGAGGAAGGCGTCGAGGTCGTCCGCGTGCCCGCCGCGCCCGTGGCCACTTTGGCCGAACGGCTCGCCGACCAGGTCGACGACCGCACCGCCGCGGTGCTCACGTCGGCAGTGCTGTTCGAGACGTCCTGGATCGTGCCGGGCCTCGCGCACCTGGCGGAAACCTGCCGGAGCCGCTCGGTCGAGCTGGTCGTCGACGCCTACCACGCGGTCGGCGCGGTCCCGTTCCCGCTGCACGACCTGGGCCTCACCAACGCGTGGGTCCTCGGCGGCGGCTACAAATACCTGCAACTCGGCGAGGGCAACTGCTTCCTGCGACTTCCCGCGCACGCGCAGGAACTGCGCCCGGTGATTACCGGCTGGTACGCGGAATTCGGTGCTCTCGCCGACGAACGCCGACCAGACGAAGTCGCTTACGCACCCGGAGGCGATCGGTTCGCCGGAGCCACGTACGACCCGTCGAGCCACTACCGCGGTGTGCGGGTGCAGCGGTTCTTCGCCGACGAAGGACTCACCGCCGAGTTCCTGCGCGAGGTGTCGCAGCACCAAATCGGACTGCTCGCCCGCTGCTTCGACGACCTCGGTCTCCCCGACGACGTCGTCACCCGCGATCGAGAAACCCCGCTCGACGGCATCGGCGGCTTCCTCTCGCTGCGCAGCCCGGTCGCCGGACAGCTGTGCGAACGCCTGGCCGCGCGCGGCGTCCGGACCGACAGCCGGGGCCATTACCTCAGGTTCGGCCCGGCGCCGTATCTGTCGGATGAACAGCTCGAGACCGCGATTTCCACACTTCGGGAAGCTGTCGCGGATCTGGGGTGAAGCTCTCGGGATGCGGGTGGTGGCCCGGAGAACGGCGAAGTAGGTTGACGGTGTGCACCAGTGAGCGGGCAACCCCCGCTCCCCGGTGCGCACCGTTCACACATTTGCGCGGCCACGAGCCGCGTGGGAGACAAAGGAGTCACCACCGTGACCGAAGGCGTGTTCGGCCGGCACAGCGGCCATGAACAAGTCGTGTTCTGCCACGACGAGGCCAGCGGGCTGAAAGCCATCATCGGCATCTACTCCACCGCTTTGGGCCCGTCCCTCGGCGGCACCCGGTTTTACCCCTACGCCACCGAAGACGCCGCGCTGGACGACGTTCTCGCGCTCTCCAAGGGAATGGCGTACAAGAACGCACTCGCCGGACTCGACCTCGGCGGCGGCAAGGCCGTCATCATCGGCGACCCGAACACGCTGAAGTCCGAAGCGCTGCTGCGCGCTTTCGGCCGCTTCGTGGATTCGCTCGGCGGCCGGTACATCACCGCCTGCGACATGGGCACCTACGTGCGGGACATGGACGTGGTCGCCCGCGAGACCCGGCACGTCACCGGCCGCTCCCCAGAGGACGGCGGGGCCGGCGACTCCTCCGTGCTCACCGCTTTCGGCGTATACCAGGGAATGCGCGCTTCGGCGGACCAGGTCTGGGGCGTCCCCGAACTGACCGGCCGCCGCGTCGGCGTGGCCGGGGTCGGCAAGGTCGGCCACATCCTCGTCGGCCACCTGGTCGAAGCTGGTGCCCGCGTGGTGATCACCGATGTCGCACCCAGCGCGGTCGAACGCACTCGTGCGGCCTACCCCGGTGTCGAGGTGGTGTCCGATGTGGACACCATGATCGGCACCGAGCTGGACGTCTTCGCCCCGTGCGCGATGGGCGGCGTGCTCACCGACGAGACCGTGGCCGCCCTGCAAACCCGAATCGTCTGCGGCGCGGCGAACAACCAGCTCGCCCACCCCGGCGTCGACAAGCTGCTCGACGACCGCGGCATCCTGTTCGCTCCCGACTACCTGGTCAACGCAGGCGGGGTAATCCAGGTCGACGACGAACGGCACGGCTTCGACTTCGCCCGCGCCCAGCGCAAAACGGCGGCCATCTTCGACACCACGAAGGCGGTGTACGAACTGGCCAAGGCCGATGGCGTGCCTCCCGCTGCCGCCGCCGACCGCCTGGCCGAACGCCGGATGACCGACGTCGGCCGCCTGCGCTCGATCCTCACGGTGTAGCAAGGCAAACGGTCGTGAGGGGAACCCTGAGGGAATCTGATTCCCTGAGGGGGTGGCGCCGCAACCCACGCCCCCACGCCCAACACCGACGCCCCCTTCCCCCCCCCCCCCCCCACGTGTCATTACTTCACCA
>NZ_JBSFNS010000189.1:0-9757 GCF_053587275.1 Amycolatopsis sp. NPDC003676 | reverse complement strand
GGTCGAGGAGCCGTCCGCGATCGCCGACCTGGCCGGCAACGCGCCTTACCCCGCGCTGCGTACCGCTGACTCGGGTTACCTGACCCGTCGTCTGGTGGACGTTTCGCAGGACGTCATCGTCCGCGAGGTCGACTGCGGCACCACGCGCGGCATCATGATGCCGATCGGCGAGGACCTCGGCGACGGCAAGGTCGTGCGCGACCAGCACGTCGAGACCTCCGTGTACGCGCGGAACCTCGCGACGGACGCGGTGGACGCCAAGGGCAACGTCGTGCTGAACGCCGGCGACGACATCGGCGACCCGGCGCTGGACAAGCTCATCTCCAGCGGCATCACCAAGGTGAAGGTCCGCTCGGTGCTGACCTGCGAGTCGGCGGTCGGGGTGTGCGCGACCTGCTACGGCCGTTCGATGGCGACGGGCGAGCTCGTCGACGTCGGCGAGGCGGTCGGCATTGTCGCCGCCCAGTCGATCGGTGAGCCGGGCACGCAGCTGACGATGCGTACGTTCCACCAGGGTGGTGTCGCCGGTGACGACATCACGACCGGTCTGCCCCGTGTCACCGAGCTTTTCGAGGCTCGCGTGCCGAAGGGCAAGGCTCCGATCGCGGACGTCGACGGCCGCGTGCGGATCGAGGAGAGCGAGCGGTTCTGGAAGATCACCCTGATCCCGGACGACGGGTCGGAGGAGATCGTCTTCGACAAGCTGTCCAAGCGGCAGCGGCTCGCGAACACCCCGAACGGCCCGCTGGGCGACGGCGACCACGTCAACGTCGGCCAGCAGCTGCTCGAGGGCACGCCGGACCCGCACGAGGTCCTGCGCGTCATGGGCCCGCGCGAAGCGCAGATGCACCTCACGGACGAGGTCCAGAAGGTGTACCGGGCGCAGGGTGTGTCGATCCACGACAAGCACATCGAGGTCATCGTGCGGCAGATGCTGCGCCGCGTGACGATCATCGACTCCGGTGCCACGGACTTCCTGCCGGGCGAACTGCCCGAGCGGACGAAGTTCGAGGCGACGAACCGGGCCGCGGTCGCCGAGGGCGGCGAGCCGGCATCGGGGCGTCCGGTGCTGATGGGCATCACGAAGGCGTCGCTGACCACGGACTCGTGGCTGTCGGCGGCCTCGTTCCAGGAGACCACGCGAGTCCTGACCGACGCGGCCATCAACGGCCGCTCGGACAAGCTCGTCGGCCTCAAGGAGAACGTCATCATCGGTAAGCTCATCCCGGCCGGTACGGGCATCAACAAGTACCGGAACATCCAGGTGCAGCCGACCGAGGAGGCGCGGGTCGCGGCGTACGCGATCCCGTCCTACGACGACGGTTACTACACCCCGGACGTGTTCGGTTCGGGCACCGGCGCCGCGGTTCCGCTGGACGACTACGACTTCGGTCGCGACTTCCGCTGATCCCGCTCCGCTTGAACGAAACGCCCCCGGTCCTCGTGACCGGGGGCGTTTTCGTTTGTGTGCTCAGACCGCGGCGGGCACGTCGATCCGGTCGAGGAAGCCGGCGACCAGGTCGATTCTGGCGACCAGGGTCGCCGGGTCGATCTCGTCCCGGTATACCGCGTAGCACCACCCGCGATCGAGGCCGATGAGGTCCGGAAGCAGCTCGTGGTTGCCGCGCAGCCAGTCCATGGTCTCCGGGGAGGTGACCTGGGCCGAGAGGTCCTGATCGCTGGCGTATCCGGTGAACTCGTTCTCGGACGACGTGAATTGCTCCCAGCGGGCGGCCGACGGCGAGGTTCGCGCCTCCGCTTCGAACAGCCTTTGCTGGTAGTTGAAATACGCCATGGTCCGCCCGAACATCCGCACCGGATCGGTCGGGTACGCCTTGGCGATCTTCATGCTCGGCGTCGGCCCGACCTTGGTTTCGATGGTGTACTCGTAGATCCTTCTGGTGCTGTTGGCCCCGACCCGGAGCGTGCACCAGTACGCGCTGACCCGGAACTGCCGGTCCCGCCGCGGCAGGTCAGCCGCGAACTCGACGGTCGGAGGACTGCTGGGGAAGCTCATGCCCTCCGAGATGGTCTTCGGCCGGTACAGCTCGCCAAGAGGCTTCCGGCGCTGCGCGGACCGGGGCCGCCCGTATTTCAGATCGGCGACCATGGATCCGCCCAGTTCCTCGGGCACCGCGTGCAATGCGGCCAGCCAGGCTTGCTTCGCTCGCTTCTTCTTCAGATGCCAGCGAAAGCCGAGAACACTCGGGAGCACGACCAGTACCAGGACTCCGACGATCGGTCCGAGCCACACCCAAGTGTCGTGCAGTGCGCGAGCCACGCCTCAGAACTCCAGATCTTTTGTGGTCTCGTCTTTCGAAGTTCCGTCCCCGGTCGCCGCGTACTCGACGGCCTTGCGCGCGTTCTCCAGGTGTCCCAACGGTTTCCCTGGCTTGACTGGCAGGTCGGGATCGTTCTTGTCGTGGCTTCGGAGCCCGACCTGCGACCGTGCCTCGTCCAGCAGCTTCCCGCCGACGGTTTTCCCGAAACCGTCGGCGGCCCGCTTGGCGGTGGTCTTGCCGCCTTCCATGGCCATCTTGGCCACCTCGTCCTTGGCCGCCTTGAAGAACGTCTGGAACCGGGCGATCAAGTCCTTGATCATGTCGAGCAGCTTCTGCAGCTTGCTGACCTGTTTCGTCGCCTTGCCCGCGGTAGACGCCGCGCGCACCCCGGTCGCCGTGCCCGCCGCCGCGGTGGATGCTCCGAACGACGGGACCGCGGCGGCCAATGCCGGGATCCAGATCATGATCAGCCAGGTGATCAGCTCGGTCAGCAATGCCTTGATGAAGTCCTCGATGACGGTCATCGCCATGCTGCACACCTGCAGCATCGTCGCGATGTCGCCGGCCTGGTCGGCGGTGCCGGTGATCCCGGTCGAGAACTTGGCCAGCTTCTCCGCCGCGGTTTCGGCCGCGCCGCCTTCCCACTGCGAGAGCGAGCTCTTCGCCTGCTCGCTGAACTGGTGCGCGAACTGCTCCAGCCCGCGCCCGATCGCCGTGAAGTTCTCGGCCGCTTTGGACAGCGCCGGCCCGTCGCCGCTGACGAAGTGGATCGCGTCCTGGAGCGGGTCGCAGACGGCCAGCAGGAAGTTCAGTCCCTGGCCGACCAGCCAGCCGATCGGGTCGGTGCTGATGCTCATCGCGGTTTCCGCGCACGACTGGACGAAGTTGGTCGTCTCGGAAACCACCCCGCTCAGCCCGGTCGCGGTGTCGCCTGCCTTGATCGCGTCGCTGGTGCCCGCGTCGTAGATCTTCACCGCGCCGCCCACCACCGGCAGCGCGTTGACGATCTTCTTGCCGGTGCTGTCCTCCGGCTTGATCTCGATCTTGCCCAACGGATCAGACATCCCGCCCCCTACTTCTGTCCGCTGCCGAGGTTGTCGATCTTGCCGATGACGTCTTTCCAGCTGCGGCAGTGATCCTCTTCGGTCTGGTCGTAGAACTGGCCGGCACGGTTGATCTTGTCGGAGGCGGACTGCAGGCCGGTTTCCATCGCGGCCAGCAGGTCTTTCAGGTCGTCGACCATGCTCGTGTACTTGCTCTTGACGAAGATGCCGACGACGCCCCAGGACTCGTCGCCGACGTCGGCCTGGGACACCTTGCCCTTGACCCCGGCGACCGCCGTCTTGTTGCCCGCTAGCTGGCGGGAGTAGTCGTAGAGCTTCGCCGTCTGCACCTGGTAGCCGGCCATCAGCGGTGGTCCTCGTCGTCGAACAGGTTTTTCAGGAAGTCGTCCCCGGCGGACCCGGCCGAGGACGGCGGCGGCGGGGGAGGGGTCTTCTCCTCGGGGTCGGCGAGCAGTTCCCTCTCGGAGTAGTCCTCGTGCTGTTCCTCCTCGACGCTCCGCTGCGGCGCGGGCGCGCCCCGTTCCATCGCGGCGCGCAATTCCTCGACGTCGGTGCCCAGCAGTTCGGCCTGGGTTTCCAGCACCTGCTCGGTGAGCTGCATGGAGTTGCCCGTGTGCTGGTCCACCAGCACGGCCTGCTGCCGCGCGGACTCGGCGACCGCCTGGTGCAGGGTCGCCATCACCATCCCGGACAACTCCGCCCCGCCGCGGCGCAGCGCGGCATCGGTGACCTGGATGTCCTTGATCGACCCACCCGGACCGGCGACCACGGTGACCGACCGGTCGGGCGACGTCGCGGTCGCTTCGAGCGCGCTCAGTTCCTCTTGCATCTGGGCGATGCCGGAGAACTGCTCGTCCACCCGGCGCAGCCTCGATTGGAACCGGTCGAACTCCGCGACCAGCCGGTCGAACTCGTCGGACATGCCGTCTCCCCACCCCGTGTTTGAATGCCTGCCGTTATGGCCCAATCCGGCATTTTACGGACGGTATCCGACTAAACACGGCAAAACCGCAAAAAACGCCCTGACGTGCGGCCCTCGGGCACGGTCGCGGTGCGTAGCGGGTCCGGAGACGGTACTTGTACGGTCGTGGGTTTCCTCCGGCTGCCTTACATTCGCGCGCGTGGCTGATGTCGTGCCGTTCACGGACAACTTCTCGGATCTCTCCAACGCGCAGGGGTACCAGTTCGAGTTCCGTTGCGAGCGCTGCGGAAACGGGTACCGCTCGGCGTTCCAGCGGGACGCGATGGAGACCGGACGCAGCATGCTGCGCGCGGTGGGCTCCTTCTTCGGCGGGACGCTGCAGCAGCTGAGCAGCTCCGCGGACCAGTGGAAATACGACCGGGCGACGAACTCGTCGGCAAAGGACCGCGCACTGACCGCGGCGGTCGAGGAGATCACCCCGCGCTTCCGCCAGTGTCGTGGTTGCAGCGACTGGATGTGCGCGGATCAGTGCTGGAACGAGGAAATCGGCCAGTGCCTGCGCTGTTCGCCCATCGTGGCGGAGGAGATCTCGCGCGCGCAGGCGGCGGCGCAGCGGGACCAGATCTGGGACCAGGCGCGCGAGAAGAACTGGACCAAGGATCTGGATCTGGGCACTCGCGCGAAACTCACCTGTCCTGATTGCGGCCTGAAGGTGAACGGCGGGAAGTTCTGCACGGGGTGTGGGAGTTCACTGGCCCCGACTGTCCATTGTGGAGAATGCGGCAAGGAATCCAAGGCGGGTGCGGTGTTCTGCGCGGATTGCGGACACCGGCTCTGAGTGGTCAAACCTTGGCGAGGGTTTCGCGCCGCTTGCGCACCCGGCGGGGGACGCTCGGGAAGTAAGTGCGTTTGATCAGCAGGAGCCCCGGAACAAGCCAGATCAACGCGCCGAGCAGATCGACGGCCGCGAACGCCGAGCCGACCTGATATCCCGGATGTCCCCAGAACGGGCCGACCGCGATGTCGACGACGGCACCGCGCGCTGGAAGGTCATTCTGCGACCAGTCGGCGGTGATTTCGCGCGTACTGCCGTCGTGCTCGTAGGTTCCGTCGACCTCGGCCCGGTCCGCGGTACAGGACATGCCGCCGCTCGTGGTTACGCAATGGCGGGTGCCGCCTTCGCTGACCCGCGAGACGGTCGCTTGCACCTGCGGTGCCAGCCTGGTCAGCACGGCGATCGAATTGCCCGCAGGTCCCACGCCGATGCCGATCAGGGCGAGCGCGATGAGAGTCCGCGCGGTCAGCGAAACCGAGGTGACCGGTTGCCGGTCCCGGGCGTCGCGCCTGCGGTTGAGCGGGGTGCGGATGAACCCGCCGCGCTTGCCGATCCACGCGTCGTAGCGGGTGTCGGCACTGGTCGCGGCCGAGCGGAATCGCCGGTCGCCAGCCCACTTCTCCCAGATCGCCGAGGGAACGACCGCGGCGAGCATCGCGAGCTTGCGGGAGTTGTCGAACATCCGGTCTTCGGTCAGCCCGCCGGTGTCGGTGGTCCAGATCGCGTCCTCGCGGAACGCGACCTGGTGGACCCGGAACCACCGGTCGTTCAGAATCAGTTCGCGGACCTCGCCGGTCAGCATCTCCCGCGCGAATTCCGGATCCGAGGTGTAGACGGAGAACCGGCGGTCGAATTCGGGGTCGACCTCGAATTCGTGCAGAGTGGTGTCCGGCCGCAACCAGCTGAACTGGTTGCGGTTGATCCGCATGTCTTCCAGCGGAGTGAAATGGTCCGGGGCGAAGGCTTTGGTCTTCGGCGAGACGGTCAGCGCGGGCACATTCGGGATGCGCAGTTCCACGACCGAGCAGATCGAGCCGAGCGCTTCGGCCAGCTTCGACTTCCGGCGGAAATTCTCGTCCCGGTACGGAGATTCGGTCGAATACTCGATCCCGAGCAGCCGGTGCCCGTGGTGAGTGAACTCGACGGTGGCCCGGCTCGGCCAGGGATCGGGATGGTCCCGCGGGACGGAGAGCCCGTGGCGAGGCAGGAAGCCGAAGCTGGGTTCGCCGGTCGAGTCGACGCGGGTGACCCAGCGCTGCTGATGCCAGCCCCGCCAGGCGAGCAGCGCGGTGACGACCAGCGGCACGCCGTACCAAGCCAGCGGATGTACGGCCACGCTGGCGGAGAACCAATACAGCGTCGTGAGGGACACCGTAATCCCGCAGAGCGTATGGAACACCGCCGCGAGGACCGCGCTGCGACGCTCGGCCCAGGCGGCGATCCAGAGCAGAGCGAGGGCCAGTGCGTAGCCGCCGAACAAATACCCAGGGACAATCAGCTCGTCCGTCACGCGGCGACCCTACATGTCGAGATTTTCGCGGGTGTCTTCTTCGGAATGCGGTCCCGCCTTGTCGGTGGCTTCCTCTGACTTGTGGACGTCGCGGGAATTGCTGATCGTCTTGTCGGCCGCGTCGTAGATGCCCTTGCCCACGTACGCCGAGCCCTTCTTGAAGTCGGCCGGGTTCACTGGCCCCGACTGTCTATTGTGGATAGTTCGGGAAGGAATCCAAGGCTGGTGCGGTGTCCTGCGCGGAGTGCGGGCACCGGGTCTGAGCGGTCAGACCGCGGCTACCGGTTCACGCGTCTTCCGGAGCCGCCGCGACGCCCTTGGCCAGTAGGTCGCTTTCACGATGAGGAGACCGAACAGCAAGGGAAAAGCGCATACGAAGATGACTCCCTGAGCGGCGCTGGAGCTCTCGAAGATCGGGCTCCACCACAACGGCCCGAGCTGAACCTTGACGACGTCGCCGACCTCCGGCATTTCCTCGGACCACCGGGTGGTCGAGGTGTAGGCGGAGCCGTCGAACACATAGGTGCCGCGAACCCGGGCGGCGGAGCCCCCGGTGCACTTTCCCGAGCTTCCGCGGCAGACCGGCGCGGCGCCTCGGTCGATCCAGGTCACTTTCAGCTCGACCTCGGTGCCTTGGCCGTTCATGACGAGAATCGAATTTCCGATCGCCAGCATGGCGGCGAGCAGCATGACCGCCGCGACCAGCGAGCGCATCGCGAGCGACGTGGACGTCACCGGCTGCCGGTCCCGCGCTTCCCGGCGGCGGTTCAGCTTGGTCCGGATCAGTCCGCCTCGAGCGCCGTACCACAGGTCGTAGCTGGTTTCGGCGCGTGCGGTCACCCGCCGGAAGCCGGTCGCCGCGGAGCTGGTCCACTGGCCGGAGGGCAGTTGAACGGCAAGCATGGCGAGCCGCCTCCCGTTGCCCAAGACCCGTTCTTCGGTCAGCCCGCCCGCTTCCGCGGTCCACATCGCGTCGTGGTCGAACACGACCTCGTGCACCCGGAACCACAGGTCGGTCATGATCATCTCGCGGACCTCGCCGGTGAGCACCTGGCGGGCGAACTCCGGGTCGCTCGTGGTCACCTCGAACCGCCGGTCGAAGTCCGGATCCAGTTCGAACGCCGTCAGCGCCGCGGAGGGTTTCGGCGAACCGGCCTGGTTGCGGGTGATCTTGGCGTCTTCCAGCGGGGTGAACAGTTCCGGCTCGAAGGCCTTGGTCCGCGGGCTGATCACCAGGGTCGGCCCGGCGGGGATCCGCAGCTCCACGAGGGTGTAGATCCCGTCGACCTGATTGGCGACCGAATCGAGCACGCCGTCGGGCGTACCGGAGGAATACTCGACGCCCAGCAGCCGGTGCCCTTGGTGCTCGAACTCCGCGATGCCGCGGGTCCTCGGACGATCGGGTTCGGTGATCGCGACGGTGCGGCCCTGCCGGGGAAGAACCCCGAAAGTCGGCTCCCCGACGGCGCCCAGCCGCCGGATCCAGAACCGTTGCCGGAAAATCCGCCAGAGCGCGAACCCGGCCATCGCGAGCGGGATGCATACCCAGCCGATGGCCGGCCCGCTGCTCTCGGTCCCGGCGGTCAGCCAGTACAGCGTCGTCCCGAACAGCGCGGCGACGCTGAGTGCTTCGCAGATGGCGGTCTTGACCACGCTGCGGCTCTCGAACCGGCCGGCGAGCAGCAGCAGGAGCAGCGTCAGGACGTAGCCGCCGACGATGTACCAGGGTTCGAGCAGTGCTGCCATTTTCGCGGCTCCTGTGGGCTGCTCTTCGGCACCCGGGTGAAGAGGTCTTGTGCTGTGGCAGGGCGAGGGTAGTACGCGCCGAGCAGGCCCGCTGTCGCGTGCGAGGCAGGACCGAGGCCTCGGCGCGGCCGGTCAGATGTCCAGGTCGTCCTTGGTTTCTTCGACGCTCTGACCGTTGCCGGGATGATCCCCTTTCAGGTTCGTGATCGCCTTGTCCGTCGCCTTGTACGCCGATTTGGTGGTGTAAGCCGAACCCTTGGACAAGTCGCCCGGTGCGACACCGGTGGTCGCCTTGACGGTCTCGTCGAAAAACTTGCGCGGGACGCTGGTGAAGACGTCCTTCGCGGCTTCGCTGTATGCGGCGCCCTGTGCGTTCAGTCCCTTGGCGAAAGCGCCGGTGATCGCCTTCTCCTGGCCGGGGGTCATGCCGACCTTGCCCGCCTTGGTGAGCTTCGAGCCCTGCTTGACCAGGTCGTCGCTCCACTTCATGAGGAAGCCCATGAATTTGTCGAGCAGCTTGCCGAGCTTCCCGAGGTGTTTGGTGATCTTGCCGATCGCGCTCGCCGCCTTCGCGACGGACGCGGCCATCGCACCCGCGACAGACGAGCCGAGGCTCACGATCGACGCCGCCAGCGCGGGCAGCCAGATGTAGATGAGCCAGCTGACCAGTTCCGAGATGATCGCCTTGACGACCTCCTCGATGACGGTCATGACCATCGACCACATCTTCAGGGTGTCGGAGACAGAGCTGGCGGCCGAGCCGATGCCGTTGATGCCCTGCGCGAACTCGGCCAAGGCCTTCTTGGCCGCCTCTCCGCCCTCGCCTTCCCAGTCCTTGAGGGCCTCGTCGCCGGTCTTGACGAAATCGTCGGCCAGCTTCACGAAACCCGTGCCGATCGCGACGAAGTCCCCTGCCGCCTTCTCCAGCGCGGGACCGTCGCCGGTCACGAAGTGCAACGCGTCGTTGAGCGGCTGGATCAGGTCCAGCAGCATGTTCAGGCCGTTGCTGACCAGCCAGCCCACCGGGTCGAGCGCGAAGCTCGCCATGTCCATCGTCGCCCCGGCGACGAAACCCGCTCCGTCCTGAAGCAGTTGGCCACTCGCTGCGGCGACGTCGCCGACACTGTCGGCTTTGGAGAACTTGTCGTAGGCGTTGGAGATGGTGCTGACGCCTTTGCCGACGAACGGGGTGTGCGCCGTGGCCTCTTTGGTCTCGTGCAGTTTGCGCTCGAACGCGTTTTCGCCGCGGTGGTCGTCGTGGAGCTTCACCCCGTCGGCGATGCTGTCCTGTCCCATGGTTTCCCCCTGCTCAGCGCGGCCCGTCGATCTTCGTCTCGAATTTGCCGAACTTCATGACGGTGTCTTGTTCGTGGCCGTCGTAGATCTCAGCGGCCTTGC
>NZ_JBSFNS010000188.1:0-10131 GCF_053587275.1 Amycolatopsis sp. NPDC003676 | reverse complement strand
TTCCAGCCGCGCAAGCACATCCGCCGCCTCGACGGTCGTTTCGGCAACCAGCACAGCATCGACGTCCGGGCGCGCGAAGTCGGGCCGCGCGACGTGGTTGACAGTCATGGGTGTCCTTCCGAGAGCAGTAATGCCTCTCGAAGGATGGAACTTCAAGGGAGGTTGAAGTCAAGCCAGCAGCCGCGGCCTCGTTGCTCTGACTGGCACGGTCGTGGGCAAAGCACAAGTTCACCAACGACACCGCTTCCGGGCGGGTCGAGGAACAAGCTCCGGTACAGCCGAGCGAGCCGATCCCGGGGACCACGGCAAGGGACCCTGGCATTACGTGTGGAGCAGTTGCTTCCGCACGAACCACGCGACCTGCCACCCGCGCGTCGCCGGTCCCGGCGGTCAGCCAAAACCAGGTATTCGGGGGTGCCGTCCTGAAGATCATCGACCGGTTGAAGCAGATTCCGTAGCGCCCCTGGAACGCACGAATCCCCGCTCGGCGTCGGCCGAACGGGGATCGCGGGTGGACCTGAGGGGAATCGAACCCCTGACCCCCGCCTTGCAAAGGCGGTGCTCTACCAATTGAGCTACAGGCCCGGTGCGGACCGAGGTCCGCGAAGCATGACGTCAGTTGCGCGAGGCGTCCGCGGCCTTGGCCGGCGCACTGCCGTTCGCCGACGGGGCGGCAGGCGTGGTGGCCTCGCGCCACAGGTCAGCCTCGGCCTTGGCGGCCTTGTTCCGCTTGACGACGAACAGGACGCCGCCCGCGACGACCGCGAGTGCCAACAGCTTCTTCACCTGAAGCCCCCTTCTGAGTGCTTGCGCTACCCCTCGATGCTACCGGACCCGCCGCGCGTCCCGTCCAGCGGTTCCGTCTCTCGTTCCACGTGGAACACCGGGAATATCCGGAGTGATCGGTCCGTTGGACCCGATGGCCCCCGTGGCCACGCATCACTCAGCCCTGCCGGTCCTTCTCTTCCCGGCAGGGCTGACTCGTCTCCGCGAGCCGCGCGCGGGTGCCGGCGAGGCCCGATTCGACCAGGTCAGGCCGGTCGTTCTCCAGTCCGTACGTCACCTCGTACCACGGGCCCAACTGGTTCCACGCCCACGCGCGCCGACGCAGTTCGGGCGTGACCTCGTACTCCGCGGAGAACGCCGCGACGCACTCCGCCGACGTCCAGAACAGCAGCCACGCCAGGTCCCGCGCGGGGTCGCCGATCGACACGTCGGACCAGTCGATCACCCCGCTCAACCGGCCGTCCTGTTTGAGCAGATGCTCTGGTCCGAGATCTCCGTGCACCACGGTGTTTGCTGGATAATCCTCGACCTCCGCCAGCAAAGCGCGAGCACGATCAGCGAGCGGACCGAGCAACGGCGGAACGGCATCGAGGGCCAGATCTTCCGGCACCGCACCAAGTTCGCGCGCCTTGGACACGTCCGCTCTGTGCAAAGCGCGGAGGAATCGGCCGAGCGCGCGACCGTCGTCAGCGGTCAGTTCACCTGGCCCGCCTGGCACCAATTCGTGCCGCACGACCAATGGATTTTCCTGCCACACAACGGGAATCGGCACCGTCAACGGCAGCTGCGGGGCCAGCCACGGCAACACCCTGGTCTCCCGAAGCAGCCAAGCGCGCACCTCGTCCCGCTTGGGCCGCCGCTCGACCCACCGTCCGTCGACAAGCGTCGCGACGCTGTCCCACCCCTCGCCCAACTCCTCGCCGGTCATGTTCACACCGAAACCCCGGCGGCGAAGGCGACTTCCAGAACCTGTTGCCGTTCAACGGAACCCGTCCCCAGCAACGCCGCGATACGTTGCCGCTGCGCAGCACTCGGCTGGACGTACATCGGCAACACCAGCTCCCGGGCCAAAACCGCACCGGCCGCCAAGAACTCCAGGTCGGCGATCACCGACTCCCATCCGCCGAGACCGCGGTGCAGCCACCAACCCCGGCGTCGCAACTCCGGATCCGCGGATTCCTTGAATGCCACCAGATCTGCGAACGACCACAACTCCGGACTGCTGCTAAGCACGTCCGACGCCAGCCTGGCCGCCCGTGAGTGATCGCTCGTCATTTCGCGCAGCAACCACGGCACGTCCGAAGCGACAGCCTTGCCGCGCAGCAACGACAAACCAGCCTTCCGCAACGACAGCTCGGCACTCTGCGCAAGACTGACGATCTCCGCACGGTCAAGCTCAGTCCCGGTCTCCGCGAGCCCGGCGTACGCACGAGCCCGCACCACGGGCTCGGCAGCAGAACGCGCGACCGCGGCATAAACCGCGACCGGGTCCCGTCCCATTTCCTGCCAGCGCAGCCGCGCCCACAGCCGCACCGTCGTCGACCGGTCGACCAGAAGCCGTTCCACCTCAACGGGGTCGAGCCGCGCCGCGGTCAGCTTCACCAATCCCAGCACCCGGCCCTCCGCGGACCGGTCGCGAAGCAGCGAGGCGATGACATCCGGAGTCGCCAATTCAGCGACGACACCGATCAACTGCCGCCGGACGATCTGGTCCCGTTCCCCGGACAACAACCGCACGGCGTCCGCCGCGCCGAGCAGGCCGGACTCGAAGCTGGTCCGGAACGCGAGCCGCCGCACGTCCCGGTCTCCGGAACCGCGCAAGCACGCCCACACCGACGCCTCGCCATGCGCGACGAGCAGCGCACGCAAATAGCGCGAGAAGACTTCCGAACCCCACCAGCGCTGAGAAATCCGCTGCAGCAACGGCACAATCCGCTCTGCCTGCGCCAACGTCGTACGCCGCAACACCTCGCGCACCGCCAGCTCGCGGACCACCTCGACGTGGTCGGTAACGCGGACCGCCAACGCCCGGTCGCTCAACGCGCCGTCCGAAGCGCACAACACGCGAACGGCCCGCTCCCGGAGATACCCGTCGGGGTGCATCGAAGCCAGCGCCCCGACGACCGGCGCGGCGTTCTTCAACTCCCAGTCCGTCGCCCGGCCCAGCGCAGGTGCCTCGAAGCGGAACTGGCGGGAGTAGTAGTCGATCCGCAGCATCTCGCGCGCCGTCGCCGACTCGAGCCAGGCCGACGTTTCGGCCAAGCCAGCTTGGTCATCCCGCTGCGCGGCGACCGCGCCAAGGCTCAGCTCGGCACGGATCTCCCTCGGAGTCTGCATGCGGCTGATTCTGGCGACCGCACCACCGGCAGTCACCCGAAATACCAGAAGGCCGACCCGCAGGAGCTGCGAACCGGCCTTCTGAGAAATGTGGGCCCACCAGGACTTGAACCTGGGACCTCTTCGTTATCAGCGAAGCGCTCTAACCGCCTGAGCTATGGGCCCGTCGAACGAGGAGAACTCTACCGGACCCCCCATCCGCCCGCGCAACCGGGTTACTCACGCTCGGACAAGGTGACTTCCAGCCCGCCCGCGAGGTCCGCCGACACGTTGTAGATGAACGCGCTCACCGTGGCCAGCGCGGACACCAGCACGATGTTGATCGCCCCGAGGATGGCCGCGATGCCGAACACGCGACCGGCGCTGATCAGCGGTTCCGGGGACGCGTTCGCGCCCTCACCGCCGACCAGGGACGAGTACGTGCCGTTCAGCTTGTCCCACACGCCCATGCCGTCGAGCACCGTGTAGAGCACGCCGACCGCGACCAGCCAGACGAAGAACATCGCGACGCCGAGCACCAGTGCCAGCTTCAGCACCGACCACGGGTCGAACCGCTTGATCTGCAGGCTCGCCCGCCGCGGGCCCCGGCCGGGGCGGCGCAGCGCGCTCGGCGTCGGCCGGGTGCGGCCCGCGGGCGGCACGTCGTCCGCCGGCGGCGGTGCCTCGCCTCCGAAGAGCCGGGGCGCCGCCGAGCCGGTCACCGGGTAGTCGTTCTCGGCCGCGGCGGCCGGTTCCGGAGCCGCGGTGGGCACGTCCTCGGTCGCGATCCGCGCCGTGGCCATGGCCTCGGAGTCGCCGCCGCCGTCCTTGGCGGTGCGCTGCCAGGGCGGGTTGGCCGACGCGTCGTCGGCCTTGTCGGATGGTGCCACGTTGAGTCAGTCCTTACCCGTGCGTGGGGCGCCGATCACTGCTCCGGCGCCGTGCCGTCTTCTGCTGTGGGCTCCTCTGGCGTAGCCTCGGCCGCTTCCTCCGAAACCGTCTCGGAAGCGATAACTTCCGAAACCTCGGAACCGTCCTCGGCGGAGTCCTCGCCACCATTGGCGACGTCCGAACCCTCGTCCGCGTTGCGTGCGACCGCGAGAAGAGTGGTTCCGTCACCCAGGTTCATCAGCCGAACGCCCTTGGTCTGCCTGCCCGCCTTGCGCACGTCCCGCGCCGGCGTGCGGATGACCCCGCCGCTGGACGTAATGGCGAACAGCTCGTCGTCCTCGTCGACGATGAGTGCCCCCACCAGCCTGCCACGTTTGCTGTCGTGCTGAATGGTGAGCACGCCCTTGCCGCCGCGGCCCTGTACCGGATAGTCCTCGATCGGCGTCCGCTTCGCATACGCGCCGTCCGTGGCGACCAGCAGGAACTTGTCCGGTTTGACCACGCTGATGCCGAGCAGCTCGTCACCCTCGTTGAACCGCATGCCCAGCACGCCCGAGGTCGGCCGGCCCATCGGGCGCAGCGCCTCGTCGGTCGCGTGGAAGCGGATCGACTGGCCGCCCGCGGACACCAGCAGCAGGTCGTCCTCGGCCGCCGCCAGCACCGCGCCCATCAGCTCGTCGCCCTCGCGCAGGTTGATCGCGATGAGGCCGCCCGCGCGGTTGGAGTCGAAGTCGGTGAGCTTCGTCTTCTTCACCAGGCCGCGCTGCGTGGCGAGCACCAGGTACGGCGCGACCTCGTAGTTCGGGATCTCGATGACCTGGGCGATCTGCTCGTCCGGCTGGAACGCGAGCAGGTTCGCCACGTGCTGGCCGCGCGCGTTGCGGTTGGCCTCGGGCAGGTCGTAGGCCTTCGCCCGGTACACCCGGCCCTTGTTCGTGAAGAACAGGATCCAGTCGTGCGTGGAGCAGACGAAGAAGTGCTGGACGATGTCGTCCTGCTTCAGCGTCGCGCCCTGTACGCCCTTGCCGCCGCGCTTCTGCGAGCGGTACAGATCGGTTTTCGTCCGCTTGGCGTAGCCCGTGCGGGTGATGGTGACGACGACGTCTTCCTGCGCGATCAGATCCTCGACCGACACGTCGCCGTCGAACGGGATGATCTGCGTGCGCCGGTCGTCGCCGTACTTGTCGACGATCTCCATCAGCTCGTCGCGGATGATCGACCGCTGCCGCTCGGGCTTCGCGAGGATGTCCTTGAGGTCGGCGATCTCCAGCTCGATCTCGGCCAGGGTGTCGATGATCCGCTGGCGCTCCAGTGCGGCCAGCCGGCGCAGCTGCATGTCCAGGATCGCGGTCGCCTGGATCTCGTCGATCTCGAGCAGCGACATCAGGCCCGGCCGGGCCTCGTCAGCCGAGGGCGACCGCCGGATCAGGGCGATCACCTCGTCCAGCATGTCGAGCGCCTTGACCAGGCCGCGCAGGATGTGGGCCCGCTCCTCGGCCTTGCGCAGCCGGTACCGGGTGCGCCGCACGATCACGTCGACCTGGTGCTTCACGTAGTGCCGGATGATCTGGTCGAGCCGCAGCGTGCGCGGCACGCCGTCGACCAGCGCCAGCATGTTGACGCCGAAGTTCTGCTGCAGCTGGGTGTGCTTGAACAGGTTGTTCAGCACCACCTTCGCCACCGCGTCGCGCTTGATCGTGACGACGATCCGCATGCCGGAGCGGCTGTTGGACTCGTCCGCGATGTCCGAGATCCCGGTGATCTTGCCGTCGCGCACCAGGTGCGCGATGTTCTCCACCAGGTTGTCCGGGTTGACCTGGTACGGCAGCTCGGACACGACCAGGATCGTGCGGCCCTTCGCGTCCTCTTCGACCTCGACGACCGCGCGCATCCGGATCGAACCGCGACCGGTGCGGTAGGCGTCCTCGATGCCGGAGGTGCCGAGGATCATCGCCTTGGTCGGGAAGTCCGGGCCCTTGATCCGCACCAGCAGGGCGGCCAGCAGCTCGTCGTCGGTCGCCTCGGGGTTCTCCAGCGCCCAGACGACGCCCGAGGACACCTCGCGCAGGTTGTGCGGCGGGATGTTCGTCGCCATCCCGACCGCGATCCCGGAACCGCCGTTGACCAGCAGGTTCGGGAACCGCGACGGCAGCACGTCGGGTTCCTGCGTACGGCCGTCGTAGTTGTCGGAGAAGTCGACGGTCTCTTCTTCGATGTCCGCCAGCATCTGCATGGCCAGCGGCGCGAGCCGGGACTCGGTGTACCGCATGGCGGCAGCCGGGTCGTTGCCCGCCGAGCCGAAGTTGCCCTGCCCGTCGATCAGCGGGTAGCGCAGCGACCACGGCTGGGCGAGCCGGACCAGCGCGTCGTAGATCGCCGAGTCGCCGTGCGGGTGGTAGTTGCCCATGACGTCGCCGACGACGCGAGAGCACTTGTTGTACCCGCGGTCCGGGCGGAACCCGGAGTCGAACATCGAGTACAGGATCCGGCGCGCCACCGGCTTGAGGCCGTCCCGCACGTCCGGCAGCGCCCGCGACACGATGACGCTCATCGCGTAGTCGATGTAGGAGCGCTGCATCTCCTGCTGGATGTCGACCGGTTCGACCCGGTCGTGTTCCGGCGGCAAGGTTTCCGTCATGAGGTCCTTCTCAGTGAGCAGTCCTGGGGAAGCGAGTTAGCAGGGGACGCCTACACGTCCAGGAAGCGCACGTCCTTGGCGTTGCGCGTGATGAACGAGCGGCGCGCCTCGACGTCCTCGCCCATGAGCACGGAGAACAGCTCGTCCGCCTGTGCCGCGTCATCGAGCGTGACCTGCCCGAGCAGCCGGTTCGCCGGGTCCATCGTGGTCTCCCACAGCTCCTCGGCGTTCATCTCGCCGAGACCCTTGTACCGCTGGATCGCGTCGTCCTTGGGAAGACGACGGCCCGCCTCGACGCCGGCCTGGATGACGACGTCCTTTTCCTTCTCCGAGTACGCGTACTCCGGCTCCGACCGCGGCCACTTGATCTTGTACAGCGGCGGCCGCGACAGGAACACGTGGCCGTGCTCGATCAGCGGCGTCATGAAGCGGAACAGCAGGGTGAGCAGCAGCGTGGTGATGTGCTGGCCGTCGACGTCGGCGTCGGCCATCAGCACGATCTTGTGATAGCGCAGCTTCGAGATGTCGAAGTCGTCGTGGATGCCGGTGCCGAGCGCGGTGATCAGCGACTGGACCTCGGTGTTCTTGAGGACGCGGTCGATGCGGGCCTTCTCGACGTTGATGATCTTGCCGCGGATCGGCAGGATCGCCTGGTACATCGAGTCGCGGCCTTCCTTGGCCGAACCGCCGGCCGAGTCGCCCTCCACGATGTAGAGCTCGCACTCGCCGGGGTCGTTCGAACGGCAGTCCTTGAGCTTGCCGGGAAGACCGCCGATCTCCAGCGCGCCCTTGCGCCGCACCAGGTCGCGCGCCTTGCGGGCGGCGAGCCGGGCCTGCGCCGACGAGATCGACTTGTTGATGATCGTCTTGGCTTCGCTCGGGTTGCGCTCGAACCAGTCGCCGAGCCATTCGTTCGACTGCTGCTGCACGAACGTCTTGGCCTCGCTGTTGCCCAGCTTGGTCTTCGTCTGGCCCTCGAACTGCGGTTCGGACAGCTTGATCGACACGATCGCGGCGAGACCCTCGCGCACGTCGTCGCCGGTCAGGTTCGCGTCCTTCTCCTTGAGCAGCTTCTTCTCGCGCGCGTACGCGTTGACCACGCGGGTGAGCGCGGCGCGGAAGCCCTCTTCGTGCGTGCCGCCCTCGTGCGTGTTGATCGTGTTGGCGAAGGTGTACACCGACGGCGTGAACCCGGTGTTCCACTGCATCGCGACCTCGACCTCGAGGCCGGCGCCCTTGGCGTCGAAGGAGATGACGCTCTCGTGGATCGGGTCCTTGGGGCCGTTGATGTGCTTGACGAAGTCCTCGAGCCCGCCCGGGTAGCAGTAGACCTTTTCCTTGACCCTGGCCTGCTTGCCCTCGGCGTCCTCTTCGGTCTCCTCGTCGGCGACGCGCTCGTCGCGCAGCGACAGGGTGAGGCCCTTGTTGAGGAACGCCATCTCCTGCAGCCGGCGCGAGATGGTCTCGAAGTTGTAGGTGGTGGTCTCGAAGATGTCGCCGTCGGCCCAGAACGTGATGGTGGTGCCGGTGTCGGTGGCCGGGCCGAGGTCCTCGAGCGGGCCGGGCACCTGGTTCGTGTACTCCTGGCGCCAGCTGCGGCCGCCGACCTTGATCTCCGCGAGCAGCTTCGTGGACAGCGCGTTCACCACGGAGACGCCGACGCCGTGCAGACCGCCGGACACCGCGTAGGAGTCGCTGTCGAACTTGCCGCCCGCGTGCAGGATGGTGAGCACGACCTCGAGCGTCGGCTTCTGCTCCTTGGGGTGGATGTCGACCGGGATGCCGCGGCCGTCGTCGACTACCCGCACCCCGCCGTCGGCGAGCAGGGTAACCTCGACCTTGGTGGCGTACCCCGCCATCGCCTCGTCCACGGAGTTGTCCACCACCTCCTGGACCAGGTGGTGGAGACCGCGCTCACCGGTGGAACCGATGTACATGCCGGGGCGCTTGCGAACTGCTTCGAGGCCTTCGAGCACGGTGATGGACGACGCGTTGTACTCGCTCTTGTTCTCGGTCACCGGCGTTGTTTCTCCTCGTCTCGCCCGAGCGGACGCCCGCTACTACAACAGTGTACTTGGCCGCGCGCGCTCACATGCGGCAAGGACACCTCTCAGTCTGTCGCAGAGGCACGAAATCACCCTCAGGCGAGTCAGGTCGTATCCGAACCGGCGCGACCCGGTTCTCGGGGCAATGACCCGCCCGACCGCAACCCCCGTCAGCCGTACGTGTCACGCGGTCCGCGACCAGGCACGTGCCGGGGTCCTTTCCGCCAGCTCGGAGCGGTCGGACCCTGGATCCGCATCCGCTTCACGACGCCGTTGCCGACGCCCGCGGCGATCTTCGCCAGCAACTTGCCCTGCAGCAACCGCAACTGTGTCGCCCACGCGGTGGAACTCGCCCGGACAGTCAACTCGCCGTCTTTGAGCGCGATCGGCTGGGCGTGTTCGGCGACGTCCTCGCCCACGAGCCGGGCCCATTGCCCGAACACGCGCGCGTTGGTCATGGTGCCCTGCCAGCCGCTGTCGGAGATCAGCCTCGACACGAGCCGGCCGAGCGGCTGCGGGTCGCGCGGATCCGCGCCGGGACCGGACCAGCGCCGGCGCGCCCGGTTCTGCCCGCCGCCTCCGGTGATCCGGCCGCGGCGGAGGTTCGGCGGGGCGCCGCGCTCGCGGGCTTTCGCCTTCGCCGCTTCGAGCGCGGCGTGCGCGAGGTCGCGCCCGCTCGGAGTGTCCCCAGCGGGCGTCTCGTTCGGCCCAGTGGAACTGTCACGCTCAGTCGCGCCACGCGCGGGATTCCGAGGGGTGTCGTCCGCTTTCGAGGTGTCAAGACGGCCATCCGGCCGGTTCGTCACGCGCGGCGATAACGCGCCTCCGGGTTTATCCACACTGTCCACAGGTTTGTCCCCAGATCGGTGGGCAACTCGCGTGACCCCGGTCACCCCGCGTGGTCGTTGTGGCTGTTCAGGCACGGTTCACCTCCCCGTCGGCCACCGTGAACCTCGCACCGGCGAGCTCGGCGGGCACGTCCTCGGCCACCGCCGCGGTGATGAGCACCTGCTCGGCGCCCGCGGAGACCTCGGCCAGCCGGGCCCGGCGCTTGCGGTCGAGTTCGGCAAACACATCGTCCAGCAACAACACCGGTTCGCCCGCTTCGGCACGCAGAAGCTCGTAACTTCCGAGCCGCAAAGCGAGCGCGAACGACCACGACTCGCCGTGGCTCGCGTACCCCTTCGCCGGGAGCTCGCCGAGGATCAGCTCCAGTTCGTCCCGATGCGGGCCGACGAGACTGATGCCTCGCTCCAGTTCTTGCCGCCGCGAGTCGGCCAGCGCCTTCAGCAACAGCTCGCGCAGTACCTCTGCGTCCGCACGCTCTCCGCCGGGCACGCCGTACGACGGCGGAAGCGCTTCGCCGAGCGAAGACTTGTACGCGATCTTCGCCGGGCGAGAGTCGGGCGCGACGCCCATATAAGCGTCAGCCGTGTACGGCGCGAGGTCCGCGAT
>NZ_JBSFNS010000187.1:0-10185 GCF_053587275.1 Amycolatopsis sp. NPDC003676 | reverse complement strand
CTGATTCCCTCAAGGAGCCCTTCACGGACGACTGCGGGAGCCGAGCGCCGCGAACCATCACGGGCCTAGCCGGTGCTTCGCATCGCCGCACGCGACCGCACGACGGTTACGGAACAACCCCAATGTGGCATTGGGTGCGTTCAGCGCACCGAACGCGGCATTCGGTGCACCCCATGCACCCAACGCAGCCTTCGGTGCATCCAGCGCAACCAACGGCCTTCGGTGCCTCCCCCCGCACCCAACGCGGCATTAGGTGCGCCTAGCGCAACCAATGTGGCATTCGGTGCGTCCCATGCACCCAATGCCACATTGGGGTTTCCCAGCACTGCGACGGGGTTCGTTGCAGCGGTCACCAGGGGATGCGGTGCACCGCCTGGCAAGACGAGGTTGCGCGGCTCAGTTGGTCCCGAGAAAGGTTCGTGAGGGGAACCCTGAGGGAATCTGATTCCCTCAGGGTTCCCCTCACGACCTTTCGCAGGAACGGCGCCACGCAACCCGTCGCGCCAGGCGGTGCACCACAGCCGCTGGCCAGCACCGCTGCAACGAACCCGCCGCACACTGCACTGCCGAGAAAACTCCAATGCCGCATTGGGTGCGTCAGCTGCACTCAATGCGGTGTTCGGTGCGCTGAACGCACCCAATGCCGCGTTCAGAGCGCTGAACGCACCCAATGCCGCGTTCGGTGCGTTGAGCGCACCCAATGTGGCGTTCGGTGCGTCAGCCGCACCCAACGCGGCATCGGCCACGGCGTCGGAGCGCTTCAAACCGCCCGGGGTCAGGCGCTGCAGCTGAGCTGCCGCCCCTCCCCCGCCACCGATTTCTCGGCCACCACGTGCCCGTCCACCCGGATCCGGCACAGCAGCGCCCCCGCGCTCTGCGCCACCAGGCTGCTGAACACCGGCTGCGCGGCGGGAGCCTTCCGCTCCACCGTCACCGACCAGGGCAGGTGCACCTCGGCCTGTTGTTCGAGGTCGCCGCCGGTCGCGACGTAGGTCAGGTTGCGCGCGACGTCCCCGCCGGTCAGCTCGTAGACGACCGTGCGGGTCACCTCGCTCACGACCGCCGGTTCGACCGTCACCGACGGCACCGACGCGGCCGGGGCGGGCCGGTCCGGGGTCGCTTTCGGCATGACGTACCACGCGACGGTGACCGCGACGGCGATGACGCCGGCCACGACCACCACGCTCCCGAGCGGCCGCAGCCTGCCCGATTCCCCCCGGTCCGCCGTGGGCCGGGTCGCGCCAGGAACACCCATGGAGAGGTCTTCTCTTCTCGAGCGCACTTCCCGCGAGTGCGACGTCTGGTTCTTCGCCAGACCGTTACACGGCGTTAGCCAACCCGAGAAAATGAGCTCCTTTTCACCCTGATGGGGGTAGCTGGGGTTCGCTCACGAGTGCGGTCACCACGCACGATGCCGATAACGCTCGCGCACTCCCCGCTTGACCCAGGGTGATCAGTCGACCAGCCCGGCCTCGGACAGCATCCGCAGCACGCGCTGTCCGGCCGGCGGGCAGGCGGCGGCGTCCTCGGCGCGCAGCCACGCGGCTTCGGCGATCTCCGCCGACGGCTCCGGTTCGCCGGTGTGGTCGGCGGTGTAGCAGGTCATCCGGACCCGGCGGCCGTCGGCGAATCCGTCGGCCTGCTCGTCGAGCAGCGCGAAGAACCGGAAGCTGAGCGGGTCGAGCGCGACGCCTAATTCCTCGCGGATCTCCCGGCACAGGCCCTCGACGTCGCCCTCGCCGGGTTCGCGCTTGCCGCCGGGGAGATAGAACTTCTGCTTGCCGCTGGTGCGGACGGACAGCAGCCGCCGGTCCTTCACATGGACCCAGGCCAGGGCGTCGATCGGGGTCATGGGACGCATTCTGTCGTACCCGCGAGGCATGATCGTGGGGTGTACCGCGAAAGCCCGCCGCCGGAAGCGCTGCGCCGCCTCGTGCGCTGCCGCTGGGAGTCGGTCGAGCCCGGTCCCAAGCGGATCGTTCCCGACGGCTGCGTCGACCTCGTCGCGGGCCACGGCGAGGTGTTCGTCGCGGGACCGGACACGGCGGCGTGGACGTCGGAGTTCCCGCCTGGCACCCGGTTGCGCGGCCTGCGCTTCCGGCCGGGCGCGGCGGCGGCGATGCTCGGCGTCGGCGCGGACGAGTTGCGCGACAGCCGGATCTCCTTGACGGACCTGTGGAACCACCGCGGCACGACCCTCGCCGACGAGATCCTCAGCGGCCGCGACCTCGCCGACGCGATGGCCGACGTCGCGACCGACCGGGCTGCTCAAGCGGATCCGGTGGTGGAACGGATGCTGGCAGAGTTCGCCTGGGATGCCGCGGCTCCGGGCCGACGTGAATCCCCTGCGCACGATCGCCCCGCACGCAGCGAACGACAAGCACGCCGCCGGTTCACCCTCGCAGTCGGCTACGGACCAGCCACCTATCGCCGAATCCTGCGCCTCCAACGAGCCATCGCGCTGGCACCCGCCACCGCGACCCTCGCCGACCTGGCCGTCGCCGCGGGCTACTCGGACCAGCCGCACCTCACGCGCGAATGCCGGGCCCTCACCGGCCTCACCCCGGGCGCCTACTTCGGCCCGTAACTCACTCCGCCGCCAGATCCTGTTGCCGCGCAAGGAAATGCGCGGTCTCCATCGTCGCCGGATACAACGCCCGGTAATGCGCGTAGAACTCGTCGTACCGATCCGCCCGCTCCGGATCCGGCTGGAGCACCTCGGCGACCGGGTTCCACGCCTCGATATCCGGCTCCAGCCCGACCGCCAAAGCCGCCAGATAAGCGTCGCCGAAACACGCCCCGACAGTTTCCGTCGGAAGATGCTGCGGCGTCCGGGTCACGTCGCTGACGATCCCCGTCCACACGCGCCCCTGCGTACCGCCGCCGACCGCCACCAAGCGGCGCGCGGGCGAACCCATCGCGGCGAGGTTGTGGCGCACCCCGTAAGCCGTTCCCTCCAACGCCGCACGGTACAGCTCCGCCCGGCCGTGCGAGGTGGTCAGCCCGGCGATCACCCCGCGCGCCAACGGATCCGGCACCGGAGTCCGCTCGCCCGCGAAGTACGGCAGCATCAGCAGACCGCGGCTTCCAGCCGGTACGCGACCGGCCGAAGCGACCAGTTCGGCGAAGTCGCCGTCGAAGAGTTCCCGCAGCCAGTCGGTGATCGCGCCGGACGTCGCCATTCCCGCGGCCAGCGAGTAGCTGCCCGGCAGAACCCCGCGCGTCGCCCACAGTCCGGAGACCGGCCGCGCCTGGGCGACAGCTTGGATCAGGAACATCGTGGTGCCGTACATGACCATCGTGTCGCCAGGGTCGCGCACGCCCGCGCTGGTCGCTTCGGCCCACGCGTCGATCGTGCCGCAGGTGACCGGCATTCCGGCCGGCAACCCGGTCTCGGCGGCAGCCTGAGCGGTGACCGTGCCGACGACCTCGGTCGGCCAGGCCAGCCGCGGCAACTCGATCCCGGGCGCGACGAGCGCGGCCCAGTCCTCCGCCCAGCCGCCCTCGCGCAGGTCGTACATCGGATCGCACTGGCTGGCCGAATGGTGGTCGAGCACGTATTCGCCGGTCAGCCGCTGCACGAGGTACGAGCTCGCCATCAGGAACTGCCGGGCCCGCGCGGCGACGTCCGGCTCGTGCCGGTACAGCCACCGCCACTTCGGGCCGACCGCCTGGCTCGACAGCGCGCTGCCGCAGCGTTCCACAATGGACTCTTCGCCGAGTTCGGCGGTGAGCTCGGCGATTTCCGCGCCGGCCCGCGTGTCGACTCCGTAGAGAATCGCCGGGCGCAGCGGGCGGCCGCCGTCGTCGGCGGGCAGCAGCACCGGGCCGATGCCGCTCACCGCGAGCCCGGCCGGTTTCTCGCCGCCGGCCAGCAATTCGCGGATCAGCTCGGCGAACCCGGCCCACCACACCGTTTCGGCGTCGTGCTCGAACCAGCCGGGCCGCGGGCGGGAGGTGCTGTGCGGGCGGGCGGCGCGCGCCAGTACAGTGCCGTCCGCACCCACGAGGACGCCTTTCGAACTGGACGTGCCGATGTCGATGCCGAGCAACGGGCCCGGTCGCATCACAGCACCCCCGGCAAGCGGACGGTAAACGATTACCGGCAAGGTATTCTGCGCTCACCGGGGTGTCAAGAAAGCCAGGACGAGGAGGCTCGGTGGCCACGATCAGCGACGTCGCCGCCAGGGCAGGCGTCTCGACCGCCACGGTGTCGCGGACCCTGAACGGCAAGTCCACAGTGGACCCGGAGCTGGCCGCCCGGGTGCTCGAGGCGGCCGAGGAACTCGGCTATCACCCGAACGGACTGGCGAGAAACCTGCGCCGCCAGGAAACCGCGGTGCTCGCGCTGATCATCTCCGACGTCGAGAACCCGTTCTTCACCTCGATCGCGCGCGGAGTCGAGGATCTCGCGCAGGTGTCGGGGTATTCGGTGGTGCTCTGCAATTCCGACGAGAACGAGGACAAGGAGCGCCGGTATCTCGACGTCGCGCTGCAGGAACGCGTCGCGGGAGTGCTGCTCTCCCCCACCGGCCCGGCCACGAACGTCACCCGCCTGCGCCGGCTCGGCACGCCGGTGGTCGCGGTCGACCGGCCGCTGCCCGGCACTGACGGCGACCAGGTGCTCGTCGACACCCGCCGCGCCGCCCGGCAGGCGACCAGGCACCTCGTCGCGAACGGCTACCGCCAGGTGGCGTGCCTGACCGGCCCCTCGGGCGTGCGCACCGCCGACGACCGGCTGGCCGGCTACTTCGACGCGGTCGGCGAGGAGAACGCCGTCTACCGCCGTGCCGAATACCGCGCGGAAGGCGCCCGCCGCGCCGCCGGGGACCTGCTGGACCAGCCGACGCCGCCGGACGCGCTGCTGGTCGCCAACAGCACGATGGCGATCGGAGTCCTGGAGGCGCTCGCGGAGCGGAGCCTGCGAGCCGGTCGAGACATCGGCATCGTCTCGTTCGACGACGCCCCGTGGACCACGCTGATCGACCCGCCGCTGACAGTCGTGGCACAACCCGCGTACGAAATCGGCCGGGTCGCCGCGCAACTGCTGCTCGCCCGCATCGCCGACAGCACCCGCGAACCGGTCACCACGACCCTGGACGCGCAACTGATCGACCGGCAAAGCTCCCACCGCTGACCGGCTGTGCGAGAACCAAGCGGCGAAATCCGCCGAGCACGCCCGGGGCGAAAACGGAATCCGAGGGAAACGACGTGCCTGGCGGCCCGGCGGAGATCCGCCGAGCCGCCAGGCACGCCCCACCCCCTGTCCCCCCAGCTTCCGCCGCGGACGGCGGAGCACGGGCCGCACCCGAGGGCGGGAAACCGATTACTCGTTCGCAACGTAAATCCGCGGTCCGGGAGTGTCAAGCACTCGAAAGCCTGGACAAGCCACCCGGTGCGGGGCAGACTGTCCCGACATCGCCTACGCATCGTGTTTACTTCTGTGCGATGCGTGGCGATCTTTGGTGAATTCACCCACAAAAAGGCCAGAAACCGCACGAACCCGCACACACGCGCTAGGCTGAGCGTATGTCGATAGCGCTGGAGAACGTTCTCGCCAGAGCCGGCCTCAAGGCCGACGCGAACGAGTTCCTCACGCTCGTGGAGGACGCGGCCCGCAGGCTGTCGCCGCCCAATCCCGACCCCTCGCACTACTTCTCTCCCGACCAGCAGGCCGCGCTCGCCGACGCCGGCCTCGACCTGAGCCCGCGGGACGAGGGCGAGCCGGACTTCCGCGCGCGCACCGTCGCCGCGCACGCCGTGCTCGCCGATTCCGCGCTGTCGGTCGGCCAGGCCGCCGAGATGCTGAACGTCGACGACAGCCGGATCCGGCACCGCCTCAAGGAAGGCAGGCTCACCGGCTGGAAGGACCAGGGATGGCGGCTGCCCGCGTGGCAGTTCAACGGCGCGGGCGTGCTTCCCGGCCTCGAAACCGTGCTGCGCGCCGTCCCCGAAGACCAGCCCGCGCTGGTCGTCGCCGCGTTCATGAACACCCCGCAGGCCGACCTGGTGATCAGCGACCGGCCCGCGACGCCGCGGCAGTGGCTGCTCGCCGGCGGCGACCCCGAGCAGGTGGCCCGGCTGGTCGCCACGCTCGGCTCGCCCTTCTGACTCGCTGACCTTCTTCGCCCGCGCACCGATCCGCCCGCCGTGCGCCGGCCCGCCCCCTGCCCCGACACAGGACGGACAACCTCCCCCGCATGGCCCGGCTCCCCTCGCCTCCGGCGCGCTCGGCCCTGGTCAAGGGGCTGGACCGCAGCCACGACGTGGTTTCGGTGCAGCCCGAGACCCGGCTGGTCCGCATCTTCACCGCGCACGGCAATCACCCGCAGCAGTGGAACACTTTCCGCTACACCGGCCCGCTCCCGCACGGCCGGTTCGACCAGCAGCCGCCCGGCCGCGGCGGCCGTCCGGTCACCGACCCGGGCAACGGCGTGCTGTATTTCGGCCTGACCGTGCGCACGAGCGTCGCCGAGGTGTTCCAGACGACCTCGACGGTGGACCGCACGACGCGCGGCCCCCGGCTGGTCGTGGTGCGCCCGACCCGGGTGCTGCGACTGCTCGACCTCACCGGCCTGTGGCCGACCCGGGTCGGCGCTTCGCAGGAGATCTCCAGCGGCCCGAAGAAGATCACCCAGGCGTGGGCGCGGGCGATCCGCGGCGCGATGCCGGACCTCGACGGGCTCTGGTATCGCTCGTCGATGGACGCGGGCAAGCCCTCGGTGTGCCTGTGGGACCCGCCCGCGGGCGCGGCGCTGCCGATCGCCCCGGACGTCCTGCTTCCGCTGGACCATCCGGGGCTCGACGTGCCGCTCGGGCGGGTGTGCGAGGAGCTGAACTACACGCTGCTCAGCTGAGGTGCCGCGCCCACCAGGCCAGCACCGCCTCGAACCGCTGCACCCGGTGCCGCGGCTTGCCCGAGCGCGTCAGCTCGTGCCCCTCGCCGGGGAACAGCAGGAATTCCGCTTCGACGCCGGCCTTGCGCAGCGCCACGAACTGCCGCTGCGCCTGCTCCAGCGGGCAGCGCCAGTCCTGCTCGGAATGCACGACGGCGAACGGGATCCGGATGTCGGCGGCGTAGCTGAGCGGGCTGCGGCGACGCTGTTCGTCGGAGTCGGCGCCGACGTAGCCCTCGGTGAAGTAGTAGCCGATGTCGGAGCTGCCGGCGAAGGAATCCCACGCGTTCACCGCGCGCTCGCTCCACGCCGCGCGGAACCGGTCCGGGTGCTTCGCGGCGACCCAGCTCGTCATGAATCCGCCGTAGGAACCGCCCATGATCCCGGTCCGCGACGCGTCGAGGTCCGGCCGCTCCAGCGCCTTGTCGAGGAGCGCGAGCACGTCGTCGACGTCGACGGTGCCCATGTTGTGCACGACCGAAGTACCGTGCGATTGCCCGTATCCGGCCGATCCGCGGGGGTTGCCGAGCACGACCGCGAACCCGGCTGACGCGTACACCTGCGCCTCGTCGAACACCGTCCATTCCTGCTGGGCGAACGGTCCACCGTGCACCACGCGCAGCACCGGATGCGGCCCTTCGCCCTCGGGAAGCACGAGCCAGCCGTGCACCGGGTAGCCGTCCGGCGCGGTCGTTTCGAGTTCCACGACCTCGCAAAGACCCTTGTCCCGCAACGGCTTCGAGTAGTCAGTGAGCGCACGCGGACCATCCGGGCCAAGGACAACCAGCTCGCCCGCAGTGTCCAGCCCGGCGACAACCGCGACGACAGTTTCGCCGTCCGCCGCGAATCCGTGGACCGCCGAATGCCCGGCGTGCAGCACGCGCAGGTCGTCGAACTTCGCCCCGTCGGCGTCCGTCGCGATGGCACGCAGTTCCACCGCACCGCGATTGCGCACGGCGACCAGCACCTCGTCGCCGAGCGGAATCGCCGGGCCGGAGCCGCTCTCGATGTCCACGGTCTCCACATCGGTCAGCCGCCGCGGTTTCCCGTCCGGCACGACCGCATACAAACCGGTGTTGGAAGCGACCACGACACCGTCCTCATGGGACGTGCCGAAGAAGTAGAGCGTGCCGTCTGGTGCGTACACCGGCTGATCGGCATACCCGGCACAGGCGGCGAGCACCTCGGGGTCGCCGCCGTCGACCGGGAACGCGACGAGGTCGTGCTCGCGCGTTTCAACGCGGTCGAAGTCGTGCGGCACGGTCACGACGACGCGCTCGCCGTCCGGCGTCCAGACCGGCTGGCTGACGCTGTAGTCGCGCGGCGTCACCGCTTCCGGCTCGCCCTCTTCGAACGTGTCGAGCACGTACAGCCGCCGCGGCCGGTCGCGCAGGAAGCCGACGTTGTCGAGACGGTAGTCGAGCCGGGTGATCAGCCGCGGCGCTTCGGCGGCGGGCTCCGGCGTGCGCTCGTCGGCGTCTTCAGTGCCGTAGCGACCCGGCTCGGCTTCCCGCGCGGTGAACGCGAGCCAGCGCGAATCCGGGGCCCACACCGGCGCGTCCGCACCGAGGTGCAGCGACGTGAGCTTCCGGGCTTCGCCGCCGTCGACCGGCATCACGTGTACCTGCGGGCTGCCCTCGGCGCCCTTGCCGTCGCCGGCGCGCAGGAACGCGACCCAGCGGCCGTCCGGCGAAATCGCCGGAGCGGAGTCGCGCGGACCGTGCGTCCACGGAGTTTCGCCGCCGGACAGCGAGATCCGGCGGATCGCGCTGCGGTACTGGTCGGCTTCCAGGTCGGGACTGCTCACCGCGGCGAGCAGGAGGTCACCGCGCAGCGCGGGACGGCCGGGTACGGCGAGGACTTCGATGTCGGCAGGACGCATGCCGACGACCGTACCCGATCCTTAGCAAGGCAAACGACCTATTTCGCCTCTACCGCCCGCCGTTCGTCGCGCTTGGCTTTCGCCAGGCTCAGCACGGTGGTGACGGTGAGGACCACGACGATGACGCCGAGGGACATCCAGTTGCTGATGTCGAGCCAGTCCGGCGCGAGGTGGTACTCGTGCAGCGCGTGCACGACCAGCTTCGCGCCGATGAAGGCGAGGATCACCGCGAGGCCGTAGCTGAGGTACACGAGCTTCGTGACGAGCCCGCCGAGCAGGAAGTACAGCTGCCGCAGGCCCATCAGCGCGAACGCGTTGGCGGTGAAGACGAGGAACGCCTCCTGGGTGATGCCGAAGATCGCCGGGATGGAGTCCACCGCGAACAGCAGGTCGGCCGAGCCGATCGCGATGATCACCAGCAGCATCGGGGTGATCTTCCGCTTGCCGCCTTCCTTCACCAGGTACTTGTGGCCGTGGTAGTCGTCGGTGACCGGGAACAGCTTGCGCACCCAGCGGGTGAGCGCGTTCTCCTGGTACTCCTCCTCGTCGCCGTTGCCGCGCAGCATGCTGATCGCGGTCCACACGAGCACCGCGCCGAAGACGAAGAAGACCCACACGAACTGGTTGATCAGCGCCGCGCCGACCGCGATGAACACGCTCCGCATGCCCAGCGCGAGCAGGATGCCGACGAGCAGCACGCGGTGCTGGTGGATCGCGGGCACCTTGAACGACGTCATGATGATCATGAAGATGAAGAGGTTGTCCACGCTCAGCGAGTACTCGGTGATGTACCCGGTGAAGAACTGGACTCCGGGGTCGTGCCCGGCGAAGTACCAGACGCCCGCGCCGAACAGGACGGCGCAGGCGATGTAGAAAATCACCCAGCGAGCGGCCTCGCCGGTGGTCACCGCGTGCGGCTTGTGGTCGACGATCACCAGGTCGATCGCGATGAGCGCGAGCAGCCCGCCGACTGTCGCGAACCACAGCCACAGGGGGACAGTCATCTCAGAAACCTCCGGATAGTGCGCAGCAGCAACTAACCGGAGGTCTCTCCCGCCGGTGCGAACCGGCCGACGGTGCCGGGGACCTCAGCGAATGCTCGCCTGGGTCACCGTGCTGACGACACCGCCGCGAAGGAATACTCCCCTCACAGCGCGTTCAGTCTGCCGGTTACGCGCTGCAAACGCCAGCCGAGGTTGCCCACATCACCGAACCAGCCCTGTTTAATCCATCACTCCGGTCACCAACCAGCCACCCCCGCCACTCTCCGAATGCACTGAGCCCTTAACTCCCCTTCCGGACCACCACCGCGGGATTGCGCCGGCGTTTTGGGGTGAGCGGCGGGACAGGCCGAAGGACTTAACTGCGACATCGACAGGCAATGAAGCGGATACCGTTGGATCCGTC
>NZ_JBSFNS010000186.1:0-10400 GCF_053587275.1 Amycolatopsis sp. NPDC003676 | reverse complement strand
GCACCGGACCGAGCCTGGCCGGGTGGCCACCGGACCCGAGGGGTCAGGTGGCCGAAGGTCAGGCGATCAACTGCCGTAACTGGCCTGCTTCACCGCGAACACGTTCCGGTTCCCCGCTCCCTCCTGGAGCGACCAGAGGAGATCCGCGTCCTTCGGGTCCTCCCAGTACGAGATGCTCTCCCCGCTGCTCACCCAGGCGTGCGTGGCCGGGCCCGCCGTCGGGGTCCAGTAGTAGAGCTGTTTCTGCGCGGAGGAGTTGAACCACCAGCGGCCGTTGTGCGAGGCGACGCCGTTGAGGTTGTACCAGGGCAGCTGCAGGGCCTGGCTCGCCGTCGTCGAGGCGGCGAACGTCGTCGCTCCCGAGGCGAACGGGAAGCGGATCGCGCGCGGCGGGCGGTTCGGGTAGTCGGTGCAGTCGGCCTTGCAGGTGTACTCGGTCATCACGATCGACTTGCTCACCCGGTCCAGCGAGATGCTCGACCAGGCCAGGTTGGTGCCGGACGTGGTGTGCGCGGCGACCGTGCCGACCTGCGGCAGGACGTAACGGTAGTTGTGCGCGTAGTACTGGCCGCCGGAAAGGCCGATCTGATCCGCCGTGCCGCCGGAGTTGACCTCGAGGATCTTGCGCATGTCGAAGACCCGCATGCCGCCGCCGGTGTCGGCGACGTACAGGTAGTCGCCGTACCAGGAGACGCCGCCGGCGTGGATCGGGATGTCCTTGTAGTTCGGCGAAGCGGTGGTGCCGGTGGGTTCGACGAGCAGGATCTTGCGGTACTTGTTCGGGTACGTCGCGTCCCAGTCGGCGAGCGTGATCCGGCTGCGGACCTGTTTGCCGCCGCATTTGTCGCGCGTGTACCAGCTGACCGCGACGAGCTGGTGGCCGTCGTAGTTGCCGCCGTTGTCGCCGCCGACCGCGTCTCGGCTGGTGGTGATGCCCTGCGGGTAGTTGGTGCAGTCGGTGTTGTCGCCGTCGTCGAAGCGGAATCCGCCGGTGAGCCCGGCTGGGTTGAAGGTCGACGGAAGCGGTTGACGGTCGTGGTTCGCGTTGTCCATGACGGTGTGCACCGGCACGGTGTGCAGCTTCGACGCGAGACCGGAGTAGGCCGCGTCGTACTTGTGGTAATCCGAGGTCAGGGTGTATTGGCTGGCGGGCAGCGTGGTCGGTCCGGCGGCGGCGGACGCACCCGTCGCGCTCGCGGTCAATGCCGTGGCGGCGATGAGCGCCGCGCCGCATCCGGCGGTGATTCGGTGACGTTTGAACATGACTCCCCCAGAAGTCTTATCGTTGCGCCGCCCCAAGGTAGGGGGTGGCGTTGCGGCGGGGCAAGCAGTTGCCGCCCAGCCGAAAGGTGCCATCCGCCGGGTGGACGGATGGCACCTTTCGTTGCTCAGAATCCGATCGCGGTGCAGGCGGTCGTCGTTGACTTCGACGGGTCGGCGATCGATGTGGCGGTGAGCCGCACACGAGCGGTGTGCGGTGCGTCCGCCGAGCGTTTCGCGTACGCCTGGATTTGCGTCGAGCTGCCGAACTTGGCGGTGGCCAGGGCGTTCGGGAGCCGGACTTCCCAGCCGCGAGTATCCGTGGACGCGGTCAGCCGGTAGGTGTCCTGGTCATACGGTGCTGCCGCGCCGCGTGCCGAACCCTGGTTCGACAGGCGGAAGTCGCAGGTAGCCAGCCCGCCGCGGGTGAACGCGGGCAGCGCTGGCCACAGCCACGCGCCCCGCGCCTGCGGTCCGGCGCCGTCGAGCGACGCGACGGTGACCGTGTACGACAGGACGCCGCGGCTGTCCCGGTCGAGGTCGGTGACGAGGAACCGCAACCGGTTGGCCTCGTCGGTGTACTCGTAGCCGCTGGTCGCGCCGGTGCCCGCCTTGAACGTGGCGTCGTTGAGCTGCCGGTAATCGCCGACGGTGATCTTGACCGGCGTGCCGTCCGGGCGGACGTAGTCGGTCAGGCCGATGTCCTGCGGGTTCGCGTCCACGATCCATTCGAACGGCGCGGCGTCCTTGGCTTTGGTCTTGGCCAGGAGGACGCCGGAGTCGGGCGCGAACGAGTCCGAACCCATCCGGTCGACGACCTCGAGGCTGTAATGGTCGTAGCCGCCGCCGTCGCACTTCGGGTCCTTCGTCGGATCGCACTTGGGTGAACGGTCACCGCCGGTGAGGGCGATCATGACGCCCGCGTACGCGCCGGTCGCGGGTTCCGCTTCCCGAGCGGTCACGCGAGCGGTGACGGGACCGGTCGTGGCGAGTTGGTTCCGGTCAAGGCTCAAAACAGATTTCGGATCGACGATGCCGAGCTTGAGCTTGTTGCGCAGCATGTGGTGCGCGCCCATCGAACCGCCTTCGGTGGCTGGGATCTGCCAGCGCGTGTGCGGGCCGCCGGGACCGTTGAAACTGCCGCGCGACAACATTTCCCACGGCCCGGTGTACGAACGCCGGGGCGGATTGCCGAACGGGTTGTTGTAGTTGTCGCCGATGCCGAGGATGTGGCTGAACTCGTGCGCGAACACGCCCTGGCCGGAGCTTTCCGCCTGGGTCGAGGATCCGTTGGCCGCGTTGGGCCAGATGGTCGACGCCGAGGCCCACGACGTCCACGGCACGTAGCGCGTGTGCGCCCAGTTCTGGTCGCCGGGTTTGCTGCCCGGCGGACCGAATTCGGCGGGCACGTTCTCCTTCGTGCCGAACTTCATCTCGCCGAATTCCTGCCACGTCGAGCTTTCGTCCTGGCCCGCGGAGAGGAAGAAGATGAAGTCGAACTGGTCGGCCACCGGACCGACGTCGGCGCGCCACGCGTCGCCCGCGTCCTTGCGCAGGTCGCGGGTGCAGTCGGCGTTCGCCGGACAGTCCTCCGGCTGCATTTCCATGCCGTACTCGAAGGACTTGCCGGGCATCCGGTAGGGGCCGAACGCGGTGAGGTCGACGCCGAACCGGCCGCCGGAGTCCTCCATCCAGTACTCGTTGATGGTGTGGCCGTGGTTCAGGGTTTCGGGCTTGTTGAGGAAATCCTGGTAATGCTGCGCGACTTTCTCGCGCGGCAGGTTGCTCGCAGACGGAGACGGATTGCCGAAGACGGTCGAATGCGGCGCTTTCGTGACGACGAAATCCGCGTCCGGGTAGTCGGCCAGCACGACGGCGCCCTTGAACTTGCGCACGGTCGGTTTGAGCGACGGGTCGGCCCAGTTGGTGCCGGGCACGTGGCGGTAGTCCTGCCAGGTCATGCTCGCCTGGTCGGCCCAGTGCGCGGAATCCAGCGGCGCGGGCCAGCCCTGGGTGAGCGGATCGGCCGCGGCGGTCCCGGCGAGCAGCGCGGGCGCCAGTGCGGCGATCGCGACGACTGCGGCGAGGCGACCGCGGGTGGTCCGGGTGGTCCGGGCGCGGGCGGTGCCGAGGCGGCTGGCCCCGACGCGAGCTGTCCGGGTGGTGCCGAGGCGGGTTGCCCCAACGCTGGTCGCATCGAGGCGGATTGCCCCGGCGCGAGTGGTCCCGACGCGAGCTGTCCGGGTGCGGTGATTCCGGCGGGGTAAGGGGGATCTCATCCTCGCTCCTCACTTCTCCGCCGGTCCGCCCGGCGGTCCCGGAGCCGACGCTAACGGTGATCGTTAGGCGAGCGAACGAAATCCACCCCGCTGCCGCACGACGAAAGTCGGGCAAGACAGCGGCAAAGGTGCGAATGGCGCAGCGCCACCGGCTGGGCAGCGCCGCGTGAAGTCCGTGAGGGGAACCCTCATTGATTCTGATTCCCTCAGGGTTCCCTTCACGACCCGCTGTGGCCCGCGAGGGTGACCCTCCGAGAACGGCGCGGCCTCAGCCCAGGCGACGGGCGGTGACGAAGCGAGCGCGGCCGGTGTAGTCCGGGTGGTCCTCGACGCCGGTCAGCACCCGACGCGCCCGCACCAAAGCCGGGACCGCCGACCCGTGCGTGTCGTCGTGTTCGATCGCCAGGCCGCCGCCAGGGCGCAGCAGCCGCGCGCCGGCCGCGATCGCGTGCCGGATTACCGCCAGGCCGCTTTCCTCAGCGAAGACCGCGCGCGCAGGGTCGTGTTCGCCGACTTCCGGCGGAACGGGCGTGCCCTCCGGCACATAAGGCGGGTTGCAGAGCACCAAGTCCACGAGACCGTCGAGTTCGGCGAACATCGTCGGGTCCGCGATGTCTCCGGAGTACAGCCGGATCGGCGTGTTGCCTGCCGCGGTGTGGACGTCGGCGTTGTGCCGGGCCCAGGCGAGCGCCTGGGGGTCGACGTCGACCGCGTAGACCACCGCGTCCGGGCGTTCGTGTGCCAGCGCCAAGGCCAGCGCGCCGGAGCCGGTGCACAGGTCGACCACCACCGGATATTCGCGGCCCTGCAGGAACTTCACGCCCCATTCGAGCAACAACTCAGTCTCCGGCCGAGGGACGAACACGCCCGCGCCGACATTCACGGTGATGTTGCCGAGCGCGGCCCATCCCGTCAGATACTGCAGCGGGATCCGCTTGGCGCGCTGCGCGACCAGCTGCCCGATCGCGTCGATCACCGGCGGGTCGACCAGCGGCACCATCGGCAGCCTGCCCCGTTCGACGCCGAGCACGTGCGCGGCGATGAGATCCGCGTCCGACCGCGGCGATTCCACGCCCGCCTCGGTGAGGATCCGGGTGGCCTCCATGATGGCCAGGCGCAGCGGCTGCCGATTCACTGGTCGTCCTTCACTCGTCGAAGCTGCCCCCAACGGGGGTGCTGCTCAGCGTATCGACCCCCGCCCGCGCGGGCCTCACGCCTGGCCGAGATACCCGGACAGGACTTCGCGCCGCTGGGCGAGATCCCCGATCCGGCGTTCCACTTCGGCCAGTTCCCCGCGCAGCCTGCGCACCAGATCGGGGCACAGGTCCAGGTGCGCGGCGGGACCGATCGCGCAGTCGAGCATCTGGGCGATCATCTCCGTGGTCAGGCCCGCGGCCAGCAGTTTCCGGATCTGGCACACCCGGACGACGGCCTCCTCGCCGTACACCCGGTAGCCGCTCGTGTTGCGCGCCGAGTCCAGCAGCCCCTGTTCGCCGTAGTAGCGCAGCAGCCGCGGCGCGACGCCGGTGCGCTGCGCGAGTTCGCCGATCAGCATCCGATTCTCCCCCGCGTTCTGGCCTTCACACTGGTGTCAATCCTTAACGTCGCGAACATGACAGAACATTTCGCACCTCTCGTTCTCGGAGCGGGTCCCGGCCTGCTGCTCGCGCACGGCGCGGGCGGCGGCGTGCGCGCCAACTTCGGTCCGCTGCTGGACGATCTCGCCCGTACGCACACCGTGGTCGGGGCCGATTACCCCGCTGCGGGCGGCACGCTCGACGAACTCGCCGACGGCCTGGTCGCGGCTGCCGTTGAAGCCGGTGTCGAGAAATTCACGGTGCTCGGCTACTCACTCGGCACGGCTGTCGCGGTCCGGGCGGCCACCCGGCATCCCGATCGCGTGACCGGACTCATCCTCACCGCCGGTCTCGCCCGGCCGGACGCGCGGATGGAACTGGCGCTGGACCTGTGGGCAGAGCTGTTGCAAGGGGACCGCACCCTGCTCGCCAAGTACCTGATGCTGACCGCCGTCAGCGAACGGTTCCTCGCCACGCTCACGCCGGAGCAGCTCACCGCGGCCGTCGCCGGGCTGGCCGAATCGGTGCCTGCGGGCACAGCGAAGCAGGTCGAGCTGGTGCGATCCGTCGACACCCGGGCGGAACTGGCGACGATCGCGGTCCCGACACTGGTGATCGCCACGACGCTGGACGCCCTCGTACCGCCGAGGCATTCGCGCGAACTGGCCGACGGCATTCCCGGCGCGGAGCTGGTCGAGATCGAGTCCGGGCACGGCATCACCGACGAAGCGCCAGACGCCTGGCTCACCGCGATCCGGAAGGTGCTGCGATGAGCCGCCAGGTCGTCCTCCCGAACGAAGCGCCGGACCTGACCCCGCAGCGCCTCGCCGACCTCGCCCGGCTGGCCGAGGAGCTGGGCTACGAATCCGTCTGGCTGCCCGACCACGTGCTGCCGCCGGAACCGTTCGGCGAGGTCTTCGGCGGGGTGTACGAGCCGCTCGCGACGCTCGCCTATCTGGCCGCGGCGACCGAACGTGTGCAGTTGGGCACGTCCGTGGTGATCGCGCCGCTGCGCGAGCCGTATCTGCTGGCCAAGCAGGCCGCGACGATCGACCGGCTGTCCGGGCACCGGCTGATTCTGGGCGTCGGCGCGGGATGGAACGAACCGGAGTTCGCGGAGATCGGCGCGGACTTCTCCCGGCGCGGGGCGACGCTGGACGACACGCTTTCGCTGCTGGACCAGCTGTTCACCACCGGACGCGGCCGCGCTGGCGGGTATTTCGAACCTCGGCCGGCGGGGCGGATTCCGATCCTGGTCGGCGGGAACTCGACGGTCGCGCTGCGCCGGGCAGTCCGGGCCGGGGACCAGTGGCTCAGCGCGGGACTCTCGCCGGAGGCTTTCGCGGAACGAGTCGCGACGCTGGATCGGCTCGATCCTGAGCGGCGCGTGCGGCGGATCGCCCGGCAGCAGTTCAGCGAGGACCTGAGCGCGGCCGTCGAGACCTACCGTGCGTATCGCGCGGCGGGTGCGGACGCGGTGGCTGTGCACTTCGGGGGTGATGAGGGATACGAGGAGCGGATGGCGGCGTTTGCGGAGGTGACGTCGTGAGTGTTTATCCCGGTTAGAACCGCGATAGACGCGCACGAGGCCCGACGCCCCGCCCCCTCGCCCCTGCCGCGGTCCCCTCTAGACTTCGGCCGGTGAAATCCAGGGACCTGCGCTTCGGCCTCGGGGTATTCGTCGCCTCGCTCGGACTGTTGCTGCTGCGGTTCCTGGTGCCCCGCCCGGTCGGCATGGCCGACAACGGCGACGGCTGGCGGTTGCTGTGCCAGCTCGGCGGGCGGCAGCTGGACCGGCCGTCGGAGGGATTCGTCCGGTTCAGTTACGGGTCCGCGCCGCCGTGCGATTCCGCGTACGTCTCCAGCCAGGCCTGGCTCGACTGGGCGGCGGGCAAAATCGGCGCGCTGTTCGGTGCCTCCGGCGTGCTGAATCTGCTGGTGCTCGGCGTGCTCACCTGCGTGCTGGTCGCCGGCGCGATCACCGTCACGGTGCTCGGCCTCGACCTGAACCGGCGCAACCGGCTGATCGCCACGGTCTTGCTGCTGCTCGTGATGGGCGACTCGGCGTTCTTCGGCTACTTCGCGTCAGTGCTCAGCGAAGGCGCGGCGTTCCTCGGCATCCTGCTGATCTGCGGCGGCCTGTTCCTGTTGCACCGCCCCGGAAACCTGCGCTGGGCGGGTGCCGTGGTGACTGTCCTCGGTGGACTGATCGGGATCAACGCCAAGTCGCAAACCCTGTTGCTCATCCCGCTTTTCGCCCTCGCGCTGCTGCTGACCCGCCCGTCCGGCGCGCGCGGGCGGGAACGCTGGGTGCTGCCGCTGGCGGTGCTCGCGATCGTGGGCGCGGGCACTCTCGCGATCCAGTCCCAGGGCGATCCGGCCAACGCGGAATACCGCGAGGCCAACATGTACCACGCGATCTTCGACTCCATTGTGGACGGAAAGCACGACACGAAGGCCGACCTCGCCGCGCTCGGGCTGCCGGAATCGTTCGAACAGTACGTCGGCACCGGCTGGTGGGGCGAGCGCGCGGCCTGGCACGACCCGCTTTACCCGCAGTACAAGGACAAAATCAGCCGCCGCAACGTGCTGCACTACTACGCGACGCACCCTGGCCGGACAGCCGAAATCCTGCAGCAGGGCGGCGTCGACGCGCTCACCGCGCGTCCGGAAAACCTCGGCAGCTTCGGCGAACTGTCCGGACAGCCGCGGCTGGCGAAGGAATACCGGGTTCCGGTGTTCTCCGGGCTGGCCGCGCTGATCGCGCCGCTAGGATTGTTCGCACTGGTGCCGATTTGGGTGCTCATCGGCTGGGCCGGAGTGCGCGCGTTCCGCCGGGATCGGCGCGAGTACGGGATTGTCGCGTTCCTGCTGGTGTTCTTCGCGGCGGGACAGCTGGGATTGTCTGCGCTGGGTGAAGGCATCGAGGGCGTGAAGCACCAGCTGCTGACGCTCTTCCCGACTGTGCTGGCCGTGGTGTTCGCTGTCCTCAGTCTGTTGCCCCGCAAGGAAAGCGCGCCGGAGCACACTGAGGACCCGAGCGCCGAGGAAATCCCGGCTGCGGTTTAGGAATCAGCCCGCCTGCGAGGCGAGCCGCTCCTCCCGATCGGCGGTGGCCAGCGCGTCCAGCACACCGTCCAGCTCGCCGTCCAGAACCTGATCCAGGTTGTACGCCTTGTAATTCACCCGGTGGTCCGAAATCCGGTTCTCCGGGAAGTTGTACGTCCGCACGCGCTCCGAGCGGTCCACCGTCCGCACCTGCGAACGACGCGCGTCCGACGCCTTCGCCGCCGCCTCTTCTTCGGCGACCTGCTGAAGACGCGCCTGCAGTACCTGCAGCGCCCGCGCGCGGTTCTGGATTTGCGACTTCTCGTTCTGGCACGACACGACGATCCCGGTCGGCAGGTGCGTGATCCGCACGGCCGAGTCGGTGGTGTTCACGCTCTGCCCGCCGGGGCCCGAGGAGCGGAATACGTCGATGCGGAGGTCGTTCGGGTCGATTTCGACCTCGACCTCCTCCGGCTCCGGATAAATCAGCACGCCGGACGCGGACGTGTGGATGCGGCCCTGCGATTCGGTGGCCGGCACGCGCTGCACGCGGTGCACGCCGCCCTCGAATTTCAGCCTCGCCCACACGCCTTCGACGTCCGCGGTCTTGCTCTTGAGCGACAGCGTGACGTCCTTGTAGCCGCCCAGGTCCGACTCCGTCGAGTCGAGCACCTCGGCCTTCCAGTTGTGCCGTTCGGCGTAGCGCAGGTACATCCGCAGCAGGTCGCCGGCGAACAGCGCGGATTCCTCGCCGCCTTCGCCGGACTTGATTTCCATGACGACGTCAGACCCGTCGTACGGGTCGCGCGGCAGGAGGAGTTCGGTGAGTTTCGCTTCGAGCTGCGGGATTTTCGCCGCCAGCTCGTCGGCCTCGGCGGCGAACGCCGCGTCCTCGGCCGCGAGTTCCTTGGCCGCGGAAAGATCGTCGCGGGTCTGGTCCAGCTCGCGCACCGCGCGCACGACCGGGCTCAGCTCGGCGTAGCGGCGGCCCAGTTTGCGGGCCCGGGCCTGGTCTGCGTGCACCGAGGGGTCGGCGAGCTGCTGTTCCAGCTGCGCGTGCTCGTCGAGCAGCCCCTTGAGCGAACTCGAATCCACTTCGCCGTCTCCCTCTCGCGAACAAGCCCGGACAGAACAACGGCGCCCACCCGGGCGTGCGGGTGGGCGCCGTCGGACAAGCTACTTGGCGTCGGTCTTCTGCTGACGCTTGCCGTAGCGCTTCTCGAACCGGGCAACCCGGCCACCGGTGTCCATGATCTTCTGCTTGCCGGTGTAGAAGGGGTGGCAGTTCGAGCAGATCTCGACGTGGATCTGACCCGACTCCTTCGTGCTGCGGGTGACGAAGTTGTTCCCGCAGTTGCACGTGACGGTCGTGGTCACGTATTCGGGGTGAATACCGCTCTTCATGGTGTCCTCTCTCGTTGGCCCCGGGTCCCCAGTGCGGGGTGAACCGGTGCCGGACTTCAGCGGGTCATTCTGCCAGACGTGCTGGCACGGGCTACAACACACCCCGGTGACCAGGTATTCCACCGCCGGACGCGACGGTGGGTAGTGAAGGACATTCGCATTGTACGGATTTTGTACCTGATGGCGTGAAGCTGGCCGAGTTCGTGAATCGCTCACTTACTGGAGGTCCGGACATGCGCACGACCGACCTGCTCACCCGGCTCGCGAAGCCGGCCGCCGTGCTGGCACTGGCCGCTTCCGCCGCGGTCTTCGCGCCTGCCGCGAACGCCGCCGACGGGATCACCGCGGCGGATGTGAATCCCGCCGCCGGGACGTTCTCGGAGGTGTCCGAGGCGAATCTGACCGGCGCCGCGGACGGGACTCCGGCCGGGGCCGTCGCTTGGTACAAGGCGCACGCCGGAAGCACCGGGTGGGAGCACTACTGCGAGAAGGCCGCCGAGAATTCCTACGGCACCACCGGGGTTTGGGCGTCGGCCAACGCGCACTGGAACGGGGCCAGCCCGAAGCACACCAGCGGCAAGCCGCCCGCCGGTTCGTTCGTGTACTGGAACATCAGCGCCTACGGCCACGTCGGCATCGCGGACGGCAACGGCGGGTTCTACGCCACCAGCGTCGGCGGCAAGATCGGCCACGGCAGCTCCACGAGCTACTTCAACAACTACCGCGGCTGGACCCCGGCCGCCGTCCCCCGCCACTGAGTCCACCTTCGGCAAGTTCGTGAACCAGCCTTGCGGCGGCGTACAAGGCACCGTCACCGATCCGCGGGCCTTCG